>JBGSKP010000374.1:0-7454 GCA_041741175.1 Thiocapsa sp.
GCACCGCCGCCGGTTGAATCGACGTGCGCGCAACCGACGTGCGTGCAGCCGGCGGCGCCCCCATGGCGGCATGGATACCAACCCAACATCATCGGGTTGAATCGCGCCGGATCGAATCCAGTTGGACTGAAGGGATGGGCCGAACGGCCGCGGACGCGACCGACTCGGGCGCGATGCCGCGGCCCGATAGCCCATGATAAACTTCGGCAGGAATCCGCAACTCGTGACCCTCGGCAAGGATATGACCAAGCAGAAGACTTATCTCGTGATCTCGGCACTCGGCGAAGACCATCCGGGCATCGTTAACCAGATTTCGAAGACCGTGCTTGAGCACGGCTGCAATATCGAGGACAGCCGCATGACGGTCCTCGGCGGGGAGTTCGCGGCCATTCTGCTGGTCGAAGGCAAGTGGAACACGCTGGCCAAGATCGAGAATGCCCTCCCGGAACTGGAGCGCCAGCTCGGCATGACGATCATCTCCAAGCGCACCGGCGAGCGGGCAACCGGCCGCAACCTCCTCCCCTACGCGGTGGATGTGGTGTCGCTGGATCACCCCGGTATCGTCAACAATCTCGCGGGATTTTTCGCCGAGCGCAAGATCAACATCGAAGACATGGCCACGACCACCTACGCCGCGGCGCATACGGGCACGACCATGTTCTCGGTGCATATGACGGTCGGGATTCCGGCCGACATGCATATCGCCGGACTGCGCGAAGAGTTCATGGATTATTGCGACGGGCTGAATCTGGATGCGGTGCTGGAGCCGATTAAGGGTTGAGTCCGGATGCCGGTCGGCGCCTGGGGGATAAGCAACCACGCGTCTAGCCGGCGCGCCACGCCGCACGGGTGCCGTGGCGGCACCACATTCGCGGGACAGGTTCATCACTCGACATTGGATCGACACTGGAGGCACCCAGCATGAGCGTTGCAATCGGCCAACCCATCCCGGACATCGAGCTCCCCGCGACCGGTGATCAGAGCGTTAAGCTCTCCGACTACCGTGGCAAGAACCTCGTCCTCTATTTTTATCCCAAGGCCAGCACGCCCGGCTGCACGCAGGAAGGGCTGGAATTTCGCGATGCGGCGGATGCCTTTGCTGCAGCCGACACACAGATCCTCGGCGCGTCGCGCGACAGCGTGAAGGCGCAGGAGAGCTTCAAGGCCAAACAGTCGTTCCCCTTTGACCTGCTATCGGACAAGGACGAAACACTCTGTCGGGCGTTCGATGTCATTAAGCTCAAGAAGATGTACGGCAAAGAGAGCTTGGGCGTGGAGCGCAGTACCTTTCTGATCGATGCGCAGGGCATACTGCGCGAGGAGTGGCGCGGGGTCAAGGTCAAGGACCATGTCGCCGCCGTGCTCGCCGCGGCACAAAAGCTCGCAGCGGGGTGATCGGCATCATCTTCTGACTGCGACAGGGCAAGGCAGCAGGGTTCCGGCGATCCTGTTCCGTGTTCTGTCGTCTGTCTGCGTGGCTCAAGCTCCCCATCCTGTCCGCCGACAGGCGCATTCCCGGTCTCCACCCACCGATCGACTGCCGCTGCCGACTGCCCGAATGCAGCGCCCCACGAAATGGAAGCTTATGATCAAACGCGAAGACGATAAGACCTGCCTCTTCATCCTCGACACCAACGTGCTGATGCACGATCCGACAGCCATTTTTCGTTTCCAGGAGCACGACATCTTTCTCCCGATGATCGTGCTTGAAGAGCTCGACCATGGGAAAAAGGGCCTGTCGGAGGTGGCGCGCAACGTGCGGCAGGTCAGTCGGTTTCTCGACCAGATGATGTCCGGCGCGGACAAGGACGAGATCGATGCGGGCCTGCAGATCGGTCCCATCTCAAGCAGCGGCGGCGGCATCGCGCTGCCCTCCACCGGCCGTCTCTTTTTCCAGACCGAATTGCTCGATCTGAAGCTCCCCAGCTCGCTGCCCGGCACCGTCTCGGACAACAACATCCTGGGCACCGCCAAGGCGCTGCAGGCACTGCGGACGGATCGCCAGGTCATCATCGTCTCCAAAGACATCAACCTGCGCATCAAGGCAGCGGTGCTCGGCATCCAGGCCGAGGATTACTCCAACGACCAGGTTCTCGACGATGTCACCCTGCTCTATACCGGGATGGAGGAGCTGCCCGAGGACTTCTGGGAGCACCACGAGAAATCGCTCGACGTCTGGAAGGAAGAAGGCCGGACACTTTATCGCATCGCGGGACCGGACATCGCCGACTGGTACCCGGCCGAGTGTCTGTACCTGGGCGAGGACAACGCCTTCGAGGCGATCGTGCGCGAGAAGCGCACACCGACCGAGGCCGTGATCGAGCTGGTCGACAACTATCGCCTGCCCCGACACGGCGTCTGGGGCATCACGGCACGCAACCGCGAGCAGAATTTTGCACTCAACATGCTGATGGATCCGGATCTGGATTTCGTCACCCTGCTGGGCACGGCCGGAACCGGCAAGACGCTTCTGGCCCTGGCGGCGGGACTCGCGCAGGTTCTGGATCGCAATCTCTATCGCGAGATCATCATGACGCGCGTGACGGTGCCGGTGGGCGAGGATATCGGCTTCCTGCCCGGTACGGAGGAAGAGAAGATGACGCCCTGGATGGGCGCGCTGATGGACAATCTGGAGGTGTTGACCAAGCCGGAGGGCGGCGAATGGGGGCGCGCGGCAACCAATGACTTGATTCGCAATCGGATCCGCATCTCTTCGCTCAACTTTATGCGCGGTCGCACCTTCCTGAACAAGTACATCATCCTGGACGAGGCGCAAAACCTCACCGCCAAGCAGATGAAAACGCTGATCACGCGCGCCGGACCGGGGACCAAGTTCGTCTGTCTGGGCAACATCAGCCAGATCGACACGCCTTACTTGACCGAAACCACCTCCGGACTCACGTACGTCGTGGACCGGTTCAAGCAGTGGCCGCATAGCGGGCACGTGACGTTACTGCGCGGGGAGCGGTCGCGGCTTGCCGATTTCGCGTCGCAGGAGCTCTAAAGTTAAACCGCGTCCTGCGGCTTCTGCGAGGGTCGGCTGGAAGGGGTTAATCTAGGGGATGTCTGCTGGCTTGGTGTTGACGCGGTTTAGGTTTATAAAAACAATAAGTTGACAGGCTATGGCCGGATTTGTGTTTAGGTGCTTTCGGGCTTGTTCTGTTTAACCACCAAATGAGGATGTTCGGATGAAGACTGCACGGCTTCTGATCTTGCTTGCTGGACTGGCCGGTGTGTTCTCTGCCGCGTTTGCGGCGGAGAAAATCAATGTGGTGTATCACCTATCGGAGCCGGACCGCACGGCTTTCGTACTCAACAACATGCAGAACCATATCGATGGCGTTGGCGGACCCGAGAACATCAACATGGTGTTGGTGGTCCATGGACCCGCCATCACTGCGCTGAACGAGATGGAGGCGACCGAAAAGGTCAGCTCCGGCGTGGCGACGCTGCGCGAGCAGGGTGTGGCGTTTGAGATGTGCGGAAACACGCTCAAGGCATTTGATGTCGGACTTCAAGAGCTGGTGCCTGGATTCGTCGAGGTCAGCCAGGGTGGAGTAACCCGCATCGGCGAGCTGCAAACCCAGGGTTACGTCTATATTCGTCCCTGATGCCGAGCGCCCGACAGGCGCTGGACTGAATCGCTTCGCTCGCCTCTGCATCGGGTTGAGAGACTGCCGAAGAAAACCCTCTACGGATTGATCGGCAACAGTCAAAGTCGAAGCGGCTTCCGGCCGCTTCGAGCCGGCAGGAAGCCGGCTCAAGGATTTGGGACACTAGACGTCCGACCACATCCGCACCAGATTGGCGTAGGAGCGATCCACATACGCCGTCGCCTCCTCGTCGGGCGCACTCTTGAGCAGACGCTCGCGCGCCAGATTCAGCTCATAAAGCAGCTCGCGTCGCGCCGGATCGCGGACATAGCTCTGGATCCAGGTCAGCGCGACCAGTCGCTCGCCGCGTGTCACCTCGACCACACGATGCAGGCTTGAGGAGGGGTAGACGACGGCGTCACCGGCCGCCAGCTTCACCCGTTTCTCGCCGAACGGGGTGCGGATCTCCAGCTCGCCGCCGTCGTAGGAGGCGGGCTCGTTCAGAAAGATCGTCATCGAGACGTCCGAGCGGAAGCGCGGCCCGGTGGTGCCCATGATGGGGTCGTCGATATGCTCGCCGTAGGACATCCCCGGCGTATAGCGCGCAAAGATGGGATCGGCCACGCGATGGGGCAGCGCACCGAAGCGGAAGGTCTCGTGATGGCCGAGACTGGCCATGAGAATCCGGATCAGGCGCTGCATCCGCTCGGGCTCGGGGCGAATCTCTAGGTTGTGTTTGACACGGCCGGCGGCGAAGCCAGCCGTCAGCTTGCCGTCGACGAAGGGCGCATCGGCAAGCGTCTCGTGGATCTTGGCCAGCTGCGCGTGGTTGAGCAGCTCGGGGATGGTCAACAGCATGATGGACTCCGCATCGTGTGGCGAGGATCGGTCGTGTGGCGGTCTGTGGCTCGACGGCGTCGCGCCTGATGATTTTGGACCCGTCTGCACAAAAACCGCACATCTGACGCTGGACGCGGTTTAAACTCAGCGCCTTCTCAATGACCTGTCCCCGTGACCGGTCCCCATGACGTGCGAGGCGACTGATGCTTCTGAAAGCCATCATCGACGATCAGATCTACGAGCTCAATGTCCCGGATGCATTGATCAGTCAGGCACAGCCTTTTTTTGACCGGCTCGATCAGGACATGGATGCGGGCTGGCAGATGAGCCGCGAGTGGGTCGAGCAGCCGGATCGTCTCCAGCGCTGCCAGATCGTTGCGGATAAGTTGCTGACCGCGCTCGAATCAGAGAACCAGAAGCTTGGGCTGATGATGGCGGGCTATCTGATCGCGCGGCTGCCGGGGGTCGAATCGGTCGAGCTCGACGTGCAGGGCGAAATCCAGAACAACCGGTTTAACCTCGCCGCGCATGACCAGATCGCCGACGCGCCGGCCAGCGTAGCCGACGCAGAGGTTCCGGAAAGCGTGCGTGGCCTCAGCAAGCTCGAAGCGATGGAGCAGGCCGGCAAGGATGTGACGAAGGTCTTCAAAGTGGGTCGGGGCTGGCGTTTCTCTGTCTTTGATGATGCGACCGGAGCCTGGCAGGACTCGCCGACCGCCGCGACCGAGCAGGACGCCTCCAAGATGCGTCAAGCGGCATTCAAGGCGCGTTATGAAGCCTTGCAGCGCGGCCGGGACCACTAACCGTACAGCCCACATGACCGATCTGTTCAGCGTGCCCGCCCCGCCGCCCTGCGTTGCCCCGACGGCACACGCAGGCTCGTGGGCGCCTGTTGTCCCTATCCGTGCCCTGGCCTGTCTTCCGGGCGCTTCGGCTTGAACGCGCCATGAGTCTCCTTCTTGAGCTTGGCTGGGAAGGCTGGTTCAGCCTGGGCATCGTCATCCTCTGCTTCGGGCTGTTCGCCTTTAGCCGTGCCGCGCCCGATGTGGTGACGGCAGGTGCGCTGACCCTGCTGTTGCTGTTCGGCGTCCTCACCCCCGCCGAGGCACTGAGCGGCTTCTCCAACCCCGGCATGCTCACCGTCGGCGTGCTCTATGTGGTGGTGACGGGCCTGACTCAAACCGGCGCCGTCGGCTGGATCGGACCCAGTCTGCTCGGGCGTCCGCGCGGACCGACGGATGCCCGGCTACGCCTGATGCTGCCGGTTGCGGCGGTCAGCGCCTTCCTCAACAACACCCCGGTGGTGGCCATCTTCATCCCGGCCGTTCAGGACTGGGCGAAGCGCCACCGCCTTGAGCTGTCGCGTCTGCTGATTCCGCTCTCGTACGCGAGCATCGCCGGTGGGCTCTGCACCCTGATCGGGACCAGTACCAACCTGGTGGTCAACGGACTCTATATCGAGCGCGTCGGGGGCGACGGCTTTGGCTTGTTCGAGCCCATCTGGATCGGACTGCCGGTCACCGTTGCCGTGCTGGTGTTTATGCTCACGGCCGGCAACTGGCTGCTCCCGCGCCGCATCCCGGCAGCCGAATCGTACGAGGATGTGCGCCAGTACATCGCCGAGATGCTGGTGCAGCCGGACAGTCCGCTGATCGGCAAGAGCATCGAAGACGCCGGCTTACGCCAGCTTCCGGGGCTGTTCCTGATCGAGATCGAGCGTGGTGATCAGGTGATGGCGGCGGTCTCCTCCGAGGAGGTGCTTCAGGCCAGCGATCGCCTGGTCTTTGCCGGTATCCTCGATTCGGTGATGGATCTGCAGAAGACGCGCGGTCTGATCCCGGCGACCAATCAGGTCTTCAAGCTCAACGTCCCGCGCCCCGGACGCTGCTTCGTCGAGGCCGTGCTGTCGGATAAATCACCGCTGGTCGGGAAGAGCGTCCGGGAGGGCCGTTTCCGTAATCATTACAACGCGGTGATCATCGCGCTGGCCCGCAACGGCGAGCGCGTGGCCTGCAAGATCGGCGACATTGAACTCGCCCCGGGCGACACGCTGCTGCTGGAGACGCGTCCGGATTTCGTCGAGCAGCAGAAGAATTCGCGCGACTTTCTGCTGGTGAGCCAGATCGGCGACTCGCACCCGATCGAGCACGAGCGGGCACCGCTTGCCATCGCCATCGTGGTCGCGATGGTCGCCATCGTGACCATCGGCTGGTTCAGTATGCTGGAGGCCGCACTCTTGGCTGCGGGGCTCATGATCCTGACCGGCTGCACCAACAGCCGCACCGCCCGGCGCTCGCCGGACTGGCAGGTTCTGGTGGTGATCGCAACATCCTTCGGCATCGGCGCAGCCCTGGAGAAGACCGGCGCGGCCTCGCTGTTGGCCGGCGGCTTGATCGGGCTGGCGAACGGCGATCCACTGGTCACACTCGCGTTGGTTTTTGTGGCGACAGCGATCCTCACCTCGCTGGCGACCAACAACGTGGCGGCTGTGCTGATCTTTCCGATCGCCCTGCAGGCGGCCGAGAGCATGGGGGTGTCTGCCACACCCTTCATCCTGACCCTGATGGTGGCGGCATCCGCGAGCTTTGCGACACCGATCGGTTATCAGACCAACCTGATGGTCTTTAATGTCGGCGGCTATCGCTTCGGGGATTTCGTGCGCGTCGGCGTGCCGTTAACCCTGGTCGTGGGGCTGGTCACGGTGCTGGTGGTTCCCCTGGTGTGGTCGTTTTGACCTCATCGCCGGAACGCGCCAGGCCGCAGGGAAAGCCTGCGCGAAACCCATTCTCCCAAGCACCCGTTCTCGCGGATGGCACCTGATGACATCGACACACTGAGGATGGGTTTTGCTGTGCTCAATCCGGCCGACTGACTGATTGAAGTGATGACAGTGATTCCATCAAGGAGCGGACCCATGCCCGAAACACGTCAATCCGGAATGCGATGGCTCGATCTGCGTCTGTGCCTCACAGGCGTGGTCCTGCTGGGTGCGGCGGCCGCTGCCCAGGCGACGCCCTGGGG
>JBGSKP010000375.1:0-11391 GCA_041741175.1 Thiocapsa sp.
GCGCGGAGCACGCCGGCGGCGGCCAGGACGGTCGTTTCTCGCACCTCGGCCCCGCCGATCCGGCGGGTCGTGAAACCTTGCCAATCCGGGAGCGTGTCCGCGAGCGATTGCCAACAGCCAGCCAGTTGTTCGGCGGTTATCGGGGCCGCGCTCTCTCTTCGCGCTTCCAACAACGGGCGGCAGGCTCGTGCATAGGTCTTGAACGTAAAGAGTCTCCGTGAGCGCGGTGCGATGGTCGTCTGGCTGAGGTCGACAGCCTTCGTGAGAAAGGGAGAGAGGGCAATGCTCTCAAGGGCAACCTGCTCGCTTTGCGCCTTGCGCTCCAGCGGGCGCGCCTTTCCGGTGTTCGCGGATCCCGCGCAGGCGGTCAACACGCGGCGGTGCTTCGCCAGATCTTCAAGCTCGCGGATCGGGCTGATCAGGATTGCGGCGCTGAGATCGGCGAGCTGATCGTCCGATACGCCAGCCTGTGTGATGGCGGCAAGGCGGTGGAGCCCATCCAAGATCTCGATCCTGGCGGCCGGATCGAGCCGGAGCACTCCCATGTCCGGGGCCGATTCGGTTGGCAGAAACTCCAGTCTTCCGAGAACGCCGAGCAAGATCGGTTGGTTGAACAATCGCTCCGGCTCGGTTTCACAACGCTCGGCGAGATCACCTACGAGGCGTGCGTCGATGGGCTCCGACGGACGTCGTGACATGCGTGAGAGTGATTCGGCGCTCAAACGGATCAGCATCCCGACCGGCCAGATCGCTGCGTATTGGGGCCGGCCGGCCTGCGTGCCCCGGATGGCCGAGAACTCGATAAATGTGGTGAGCTGCTCCGCCGATTGGGTCGGCGTTGATTGCCGAGACGTCGATCGCTTACGGACCTTGGACACTTCAGCCGAGCCATTATCGATCCGGTTTCGCACGATTACAGCCCGTCCCTCTTCGGCACGGTGGGCGTATCGGACGAGGCCGGATCCGGTGTCGCTTCGGCGGCTACCGACCTCTTCTGGTCCGGACCCGCTTCCGCTCGTTCTGCTTTCAGGCCCTTTCGCTCCGCACCAAGCCGCTGGACGCGATCTATCGCGTCGTCGGGGCCATCATAGAAGCTGCGCCGGATTAGCTGTTCGATGCGCTTGTTGAGACCGGCGCGCCGAGCACTGTTGCGCTGCTGACGTGTGAGACTCAAAAGGTCGCGCGTCATCTCGTAATGCAGGCGGTCGTCGCCGCACAGGGCGCGCAGATCGTCCATCTCTTTTGCGCCGATCATGAGGTTATCGTCCAGGGGGCGGCCCGGGTAGGGCTCGCCGGTGGTCTCGTGATAGAGCGAGGGCAGGGTGTCTTCAAGCTCATGCTTCTCGATGACCCAGATGCGGCGAATCTCTTGGAGATCCTCCAGGCCGATCAGCTCGATGTCGCGGACGGACCCCGGACCCCGGCGGCGTATATGGGTCTGAGCCGCGAGGAGCTTCTTCAGCCAGGCGCCGCGCGCCTCTTGGGTGTAAGGGCCGGGGATGATCCGGCCGTCTTTCATGAGCTGGACGGCGCCGCTCATGCGGCGGAAGTCGCGCAGGTGCCGGTCGGTTTGGCTTCGACCCTTCGCATCTTTCGGTCCATTGCGAAAATCGAGCGCATTGCGCAGGTCCAAGAGCGGCATCATCCAGTCTTTTTCGTCGTCGTTCCGGATCATTGCGGACATGGATCTGTCTTGCTCGACCAGAGTGCAGACCCAGCAGCCGAAGCGGGAATCACCGCAGCTCGGGGTGGAATTGTCGACCACCAGGGGGCACTCGCCGTCGGCCGAGGCGCCTGCATACATGCCGAGCAGATCGCGATTGTCATGGCCCCACGGGTTGGGGCTCTGCATCAGGTAGAACCAGACGTCGTCGTTGCTCCACTCCTCGATCGGCGAGTAAATCAAAGACCCGGGAAGGGACGCATTGGGGCTGAGGCGGTCACGCTCGCGCCCCTTCTCGTGCTTGCGCATGGTGGCGGCGCGGCGGGCGCTTTCGGCCTTGCGGACGCCGAGCGCGATGATGGTCGAGCCGTTGGCCGAGACGACTCTCTGGATGAAGTCGTTCGACGGCGCGATTTTGAGCCGTTCGGTACACCAGCGGAATTTGTGCCGTGGTGCCGGATAGCCCCGGCCGATCAGGTTGACCCAGAAGCGATCCTGCAGCTTCGGCGTCAGCATGCGGGCTTGGAGCGGCATACCTTGTTCATCGGCGGCAGCGCGCATGCGTTTGACGGAGTTGCCGACCCAGGCCGAGACGATGGGGTTCTCGACCAACGTGTCGGTGGAGATGACATAGACGGTCTTATGGCGACGTTCGGCCGGTAGTTCGGCGATCGCGGTCCAGATCAGCTGAAGGGTCGCGGTCGAGTCCTTCCCGCCGGAGTAGCCGACGATCCAGGGAACTTGGTCCGCGGTATAGAGGGCGCGAATTTCATCTTGGAGTTGAGTAATGGTCGCGCGGAACCCGCGGGCGTCGAAGGCAGAGCGTCTGGGTTTGGCGTACGCGGCGGGCTGGGTCCGGCTCCCAGGGATGTCGGTCCGGGTGGGTTGTTCAGGCGCGCTCATGTCGTCTCGAAGCTTGGATTCGTCGACCTCACCTGCTGTCAACCCGGCATACCACCGACCGGCTCGCGAGCAGCCCGGTGAGTGTTCTCGACGTTCTGCTCCTCGGCGTCCAGCGGTAACCCCAAGACTTGCTTGATCACGTTCGTGGTCAATACAAGGTTGATAGTCCCCCTGACGACCTTGCCGCCGATGAGCGCACGCCCGTCCCAGAGCTGTGTATTGCTGCGTGACCAATCGATCCGCCTCAAGGCGACGAGACGGTCTCGCCAGTCGTCGGGATGCCTTTGCAACAAGGCGTTCCCGGCCCGTCCCAAGGCTTGCAGGACGATGCCGTGGGCGTGGACGAAATCCTCTCGGACCTCGCCTGCGGCCAAGGTGTCCTCCTTCACCTGGATCCATGTCGGCATCTCCAGCGCGATTGCCTCCCAAAACTCGCGTGCCAAGGCGGCATCGTCCCCGAGGTTGCCTGTGGTGATGCCGTTCACCAAGTCCGCACAGGCGTTGTAGAAGGCGGACAGCGTGAAGAGCTTACGCGAGCGTTTGGCGAGCGAAGTCTTCTGCATGTCCACGATATTCCGGAAGATCTCCGACTCCATCACGACCAGTTTGGCAAGGCGCGCCTTGTCGTCGCGATGCTCGTAAAGCAGATCCAATGAGCGGCTTGGGCGGATGGCGTGGCGGTTGAGATCGGAAAACACTTGCCGGCAGCGCTCTAGCCCGGTGTCTCGGAAGAACATCACGGCGATGGTTTCCTGAGCCAGCTCGGGCCGCTGTTTGAGCGCCTCGATGATGGCTGCGCGGCGGTGATGGCCATCGTTCATGACGAAGCGTGCATCCATAGGGACGCGGAGGACGCCGAGCCTGCTTTCACAGGGGAGAGGATCGAAGCTCAGCTCGGAATCGATCGAGACCGTGATCGCCGAAGAGACGTAGTCGTCGGGGTTGTCGAGGATGTACTCCGAGATCTCCGGGATTCGCGCAGGATTCAGAGCACGTCGGGAACGCAGCTCGGGCGGCAGATCGTCTTCGTGAAAGACGGAGATACGGCGCAGCATGTGGAGCGTCCACATGGCGACGTAGTACTCGCGGCCCGCCTCGAGACCGCGAATCACCGGGAACGTGAGGGTGGGCGCTGTATTCATAGTCGGCTCGACAGGTTGATGAGCGAGGTTAACCGCAAAGCCGCGGCTTGTGCGGCAGAGTATGTTTATTGTGAAATGTTTGACAAACAAATAATCTCTAATCCTAAATGAGCTGTCAACAAATAGTTTCCGCCGGGAGCCGCCCATGCCCGTCTATCTGGACTGCAACGCCACGACTCCGCTTGCGCCCGAGGTCCGAGAAACCCTGCTCATTTACTTGGATGACGACTTCGGCAACGAGGGCAGTCGGACCCATGAACTCGGCGCGCGGGCCAAGCAGGCGGTGCAGCGAGCGCGTGATCAGGTCGCTGCGGTGGTCGGCGCGAAGTGGGACGAGGTGGTCTTCACCAGCGGGGCGACGGAGAGCAACAACCTCGCGATTCTCGGGTTGCGCGCGGAGGCGGATGGCGGGCGGCGCCATGTGATCACGACCGGAATCGAGCACAAGGCGGTGCTGGAGCCCTGCGATCTGCTGGAGCGGTCGGGGTTTTCGGTCACGCGGGTTTCGGTCGATTCAAGCGGTGCGGTGGATCCGGAGGCGATCCGAGGGGCGCTGCAGGCGGATACGGTCTTGGTGTCGGTGATGCATGCGAACAACGAGACCGGGGTTCGGCAGCCGTTGGATGCGATTGCCGAGCGGCTCGCGGACCATCCGGCGTATTTCCACGTCGATGCGGCTCAGGGTTTCGGCAAGGATCCGGAGCCGCTGCGCAATCCGCGGATCGATCTGATCTCGATCAGCGGTCACAAGCTCTATGCGCCGAAGGGCATCGGCGCCTTGATTGCCCGGCGTCGGGGGTACGAGCGGATACCGCTTCAGCCCTTGATGGTCGGGGGTGGTCAGGAGCGGGGATTGCGACCGGGTACCTTGCCGGTTGGGCTGATCGCGGCTTTGGGGACCGCGGCCGAGATCGCGGTCCGGGATTGCGCGCGGCGGCAGGCGATCTGTCGGGATATCCGTCGGCAGGCGCTGGATGCGCTGATGCCGCTCGGCCCGCGCCTGACGGGTGATCAGTCTCTGGTGTTGGACCATGTCTTGAATTTGGCCTTCCCCGGGTTGGATTCCGAGGCACTGATGGTGTCCTTGAAGGACCTCGTCGCGATCTCGAATGGATCGGCCTGCACCTCAAGCAGCTATTCGCCGAGCCATGTGCTGAAGGCGATGGGGATGAGCGACGACGAGGCGAACGGCTGTGTGCGTTCGAGTTGGTGCCATCTTACGCCGGCTGTTGATTGGGAGGCGGTTGCAGGGCGGATTGGGGGGCTGCTTTGAGCCGGGTTCGGAGCGACCGCCAGCGTTTGGGTGTGAGCCTGGCCGTGACGGAACCGAGAGCCGTAGGCGAAACGCGGCTTGAGGCGATTTCCGGGAATGAGTATCCGGAACGTGCATGCCTGCGAGACGTGTAGGGGCTGTAGGGGCGACTTAAGTCGCCCCTACAGTCGCCCCAAGGTGCTCGTTCCTTTTCCGGAAATCACTTAAACAACTCGAAATCAGAGGCGTCAATGTCCTCTGCCGCGGTGATTGTCGGTTGATGGGACGTCGAAGCTGCCTCATGGGCAAGGCCGGCGCGAATTGCTGGACTGGGGCATTGGCGTCGAGAGGGCCTGTCCGTCCGGCTTGCACTGGGTTCGTAGGATGGGCACGCTGCGCTTTGCCTTTCATAACGCGTACGCTTTCTGACTCGATCAAGATACTAGGCGGGCACTCGCCGCAATCCATGACCAAAACCTACTCGCCGCCTTTCGTGATTACCCCGGGCATCGTCGCTGATGTCGCCGAGATCGCCGAGCATCTGGGGCGCTCAGCCGTGGCGGCCGAGTCGGCCGGTGCACTGCGTCTGCGGCGCGTCAACCGGATCCGGACCATTCATGGGTCGTTGGCGATCGAGGGCAACACCCTGAGCGAGCAACAGATCACCGCGATCATGGAAGGCAAGCCTGTGATTGCGCCGCCTCGCGAGATCCAAGAGGTCAGGAATGCGCTCCTGGCCTACGAGCGTTTTCCGTCTTGGAATCCGGTTAACGAGGAGGATCTGCTTGCGGCCCATGCCCTTTTGATGACGGGTTTGGTGGAGCGTCCTGGCGCGTATCGACATGGGGGCGTTGGCGTGATGTCGGGCGATCATGTTGTTCACATGGCGCCGCCGGCCGATCGCGTGACGATCTTGATGGGGGATCTCCTCGCCTGGCTGCGCAGTGCCGAGGTCCATCCGCTCATCGCGAGTTGCGTCTTTCACTACGAATTTGAGTTTATCCACCCGTTCGAAGACGGTAACGGACGGCTGGGCCGCTTATGGCAGACCCTGATCTTGAGCCGGTGGAACCCTTTGTTCGCCGATTTGCCGGTGGAGAGCATCATTCATGCGCATCAACAGGATTACTACCGAGCGCTGGCCGAGAGCAACGCCGAGGGTGCGTCGACCCTATTCGTCGAGTTTATGCTGGGGGTGATTCGGGAGGCATTGATGTCCGCCTCGACCGAACAAGTTACCGAACAAGTTCGGAATCTCGTGGCACGGATGGGTGAGGGCGACTATTCGGCCAAGGCGTTGATGGCACTCATGGGGTTGTCGCATCGGCCGACCTTTCTCTACGACTATCTGCACCCTGCGGTTGTCGGTGGATGGCTTGAGCTGACGCGTCCGGAGACACCGAAGAGCCCCAAGCAGGGGTATCGGCTGACGCGGTCGGGGCGGCAGCTTGTGTTGGAGCTGCGGCAGCCGCTGGGTCAGACATCGTAATGAAAGCGACAGGCGATGATGACCAGCTCGGTGTCGGTCGCGCGGTAGACCAGGCGATGGGTGTCGTCGATGCGACGCGACCAGTAGCCCGACAAATTGCCGCGCAGGGGCTCGGGCTTGCCGATCCCGGCGAACGGCTCGCGAGCGGCGTCCGTGATCAGGGCCTTGAGCCGTTTCAGCGTTCTTCGGTCTTGTTGCTGCCAATCGAGGTAAGCATCCCAAGCGTCGGGGACGAAGCGGATCCCGCGCACGATCAACCGCAGTGCGCGTCGAGTAAGGTTCGCGGCTGGGCCTCGCCCGCCTGATCCTGCCGAATCGCGCGGGCCAGGGCCTCGGCGTTGGCGGGTGTCGAGAGAAGATGCAGGGTCTCCACCAGGCTGTTGTAGTGGTCGAGCGACATCACTACGGCATCGCCTTCGGCATCTCGACGGCTGATAATGGTCACGTCCGCATCCCGAACGACATCATCCAGCACGGATTTCAAGGCGTTGCGCGCATGGGAGTAGGTGACGACTTTCATGGCGCCAAACCTGTTCAAGAAGTTGATCAAGTGTAGCATGTTGGCGCTGGTCGGCGGATGCCCGGCGGCCAGCCTGTGGGACGATCCGCCGCGATTCGGGACGTTGAGCGCATCATCATCCAGGTCTCTTTACCCAGAAGCGTGACACCGCCTGGGCGGTGTCACGCGCGCGCCGATGAATTCGCTGGCTGGTCTAATGAATTCGGCCCAACTGTCGCCTTTCCACGCAGTTTTGGATCGCCGTCTAACTCGATCAGACCGCCTCGTAGGGCACATACCGCGGCTCGAACATCCGTGCGCTGATGAATCCCTGCAGGTCATCCGGTCGTTCGATCCCGGCGAGTCCCTCGGCGAAGGCGATCTCGCACACGGCCACGGCAATCCGGGTGGAGATGTCGCGGATCAGTGTCAGGTCCGGATAGAGGCGGCCGACCGCCAAGCTGTCCTCGCCGACCAGATCGGCCAGGGTGCAGGCCGCGGCATAGAACATAGAATCGGTGACCTTGGCGGCGCGGCAGCTCACCACGCCCTGACCGACGCCGGGGAAGATATAGAGGTTGTTGCACTGACCCGGCACCAGCAAATGACCGCCGCGTGTCATGGGCGCAAAGGGGCTGCCGCTGGCGAAGAGCGCGGCGCCGTCGGTCCAGGCATAGGCTTGCTCGGCGGTACACTCGGCACGGCTGGTCGGATTGGAGAGCGGGAAGAGGATCGGGCGCTCGCAATGACGGTGCATCGCGCGGATTGCCGCCTCGGTGAAGCTGCCCGGCTGTCCGCAGACACCGATCAGGACGGTGGGCTTGACCGCTTCGATGACCTCGGTTAGGTCCGCCATCGGCGCCGCAGCCTGAGCGAAGGGTCGCTTGTGCTCCGAGAGACTGTCCAGCCGATCGCGGGTCACCAGGCCCTGCGAGTCCAGGGTCCAGATGCGTTGTCGTGCGGCGTCCAGGCTCAAGCCACCCTGTGCCATCATGCCGGCGACGATGGTATCGGCAATGCCGCGCGCTGCGGCGCCGGCGCCGAGAAAGACGACGCGCTGATCCGCCAGTGACTGGCCGGTCACGCGCAGCGCGCTCAAGATGCCGGCCAGCGTGACGGCCCCGGTTCCTTGGATGTCGTCGTTGAAGCAGAGTCCCTGGTGACGATAACGGTCCAGCAGGCGGAATGCCTGGTTGTTGGAAAAATCCTCGAACTGAATCAGCGCATGCGGCCAGCGACCCCGCACCGCACGCACGAAGGACTCCACCACCGCGTCGTATTCGGAACCCGTGAGCCGCGGTCTGCGCCGACCGAGATACAGAGGATCTTCCCGCAATGCCTGGTTATTGGTGCCCAGATCCAGCAGAACGGGCAGCGTGCCCCGCGGATGCAAGCCGGCGCCGACGACATACAGTGAGAGCTTGCCGATCGGGATGCCCATGCCGTTGGCGCCCAGATCGCCGAGCCCGAGGATGCGGCTGCCGTCCGTGACCACGATGATCTCGACGTTGTCCTCGGGCCAGTTGTGAACCGTCGCGTCGAAATAGTCCTGTTCGGCGGCACTGAAATACATGCCGCGGGTGCGCTGGTAGATGTTGGCGAACTGGCTGCACGCCTGACCCACCACCGGGGTGTAGATGACCGGCGTGAGTTCGTTGATGTGAGAGAGGAGAACGCGGAAATAGAGCGTCTCGTTACGGTCGTGCAGGTTTTCCAGATAGGTATAGCGATCCATGTCGCCGTGCTGGCGATGAAAATTGCGCATCACCCGATCGACCTGATCGTCGATGCTCACCACCTGCGGCGGGACCAGTCCACGCAGACCCAGCGCGGCGCGCTCGCTGTCGGGGAAGCCGCTGCCTTTGTTGAGCGCGGGATCGCGCACGATCTCCATGCCGCGTTTACGCACCGGCAAGGCGGGATCATCGGCGCGGTGCGGTGAGAGACGTTCGAGGGGGCGGGTCATGACAGTCCTGGTGTTGCTGCTTGGGATCACATTCAGAACTGGCTCAGCCTGAGGATGATTCCGGTTAAATCGATTCCGCCGTGGTTGATGACATGCTGTTCGCTCATCAAGGCGGCGCTTCATGGCTGTTTGACGCCCGGGTGTTCTAGCCAGACACAAAAAAGGCGGGGTCACCCGCCTTTTTTCGTTCATTCGGTATCGGGTTTAGGCTTTGACCCAATCGGCGAAATTGTCGGTGTTCTTCTCTTCACCGTCGCCGTATCCGGCCTCGTAGGCTTCGGTCAGGCGCTGCTCCTCGCGCTTCGGGTTCTGGAGGAAACCACACTGCCAGCCTTGAATGTATTCGTCGTCGACACCGAGTTGCTCCATTTTGGTTACGGCGTCGTAGTAAAACTGGTTCATTTGCGCTCTCCGGGCTCTGTCGTTGACGAAGGTTTGGCTTGGAGTCGCCTTAACCTTCAGCTCTCTAAATGTTATTGGCGACGTGGGTTCGGGTGCGTCGACCCGGATCCCGGGGTCCTCTGTCGAGTGTTGCGTGGAGCTTTACCCATACGCCGCTGGGGGTCAATAGGGGGCGAGACGGGTCATAAGAATACAGTGTTTTTCTTATGTGTGACAAGGCGGCGCGGTGCCCGTCGCGCACGCCTGCGCGCTTGATGCCGGGCCCGATGCCGGAGCCGAGGCCGGAGCCGAGGCCCGGCAGCGGCTTGTGAAGCGCGTCGGGAAATCCCACTCTCGTACTGTGATTGATCGAAACGGCCCATTTTTCCAACCGGCCCGATAGGAAGACGATTCGCTATGCGTCCAGCCCAGTTGCTCCGCGTCCTGGAACGGGAGTTCACGAGTACCGCGGAAGGTCACCACACGCCTGTGATGCTCTGGGGTCCCCCCGGTGTCGGCAAATCCCAGATGGTTGCCCAGATCGCCGAACGGCATCGGGTGCCCATGATCGATATCCGTCTGTCACAGATGGAGCCGAGCGATCTGCGCGGTATTCCGTTTCGAGCAGGCGATCGGGTTGAATGGGCGATCCCGGCCATTCTGCCCGATGCCGAGCGCCATGGACCGGCCGGGATCCTCTTTCTGGATGAGATCACCTCGGCGCCGCCGGCAGTCTCCGCGGCGGCCTATCAGTTGATCCTGGATCGGCGGCTCGGTGAGTATCGTGTCCCGGACCGCTGGGCGATCTTCGCGGCCGGCAATCGTCAGGGTGACCGGGGCGTGACCTACAGCATGCCCGCACCGCTGGCCAACCGCTTCTCGCACTTCGAGGTCGACACTCATCTGGACGACTGGGTGGCCTGGGCCTATGCGCAGGGGATCGACGAGCGGGTGATCGCTTTTCTGCGTTTTCGCCCGGAGCTGCTGTTCGATTTCGACCCGGCTCACAATCCGGTCGCCTTCCCGTCACCGCGGTCCTGGGAGTTCGCGCATCGGTGTCTGAAAAAGTTCGAGGATATCCCCGAGCTCCTGCAGGGGACCTTGCAGGGGTGTGTCGGCCCGGCCGCGGGGATCGAGGTCGCGGCCTTCGTCAACAGTCTGGATCAGATGCCCGACCTGGATGCCATCCTGGCAGGTGAGACGGTGCCGGTCCCGCGCGAGATCGACCTGCAATACGCGGTGGCCGCCGCCCTGGTCGGCCGTGCCATCCGGGCGCAGGGGCGCGAGGACGCGAGCCGGGTAATCGGCAATATCCTGGCCTATGCCGGGCGCTTCCCGCAGCGCGAGATGGGTGTGATGCTGGTGTCCGACCTGCATCGTGCGGTCGGCAACAGTCTGTTCGAGGTGCCGGCCTTTGCCGACTGGGCCCAGGTCGTCGCGGACGTGATGCTCTATGAGTGAGGCCGTCGCACGCCGCGCACAGGCGGCGCACCTTGGACGCGATCTGCGGCCGATCGAAACCAAACTGGCGGCGGCGCGGACGAGGCTGATCCTGGATAAGCCCTTCCTCGGCGCCCTGGTGCTGCGCCTGCCGATGCACGCTGCCAAGCCGGACTGGTGTCCGACCACCGCCACCGATGCACGCGCCTTTTATTACAACCCCGACTACGTCGAGGGTCTGAGCCTCAATCAAACCCAGTTCGTGCTGGCGCACGAGGCGCTGCACTGCGCGCTGTCGCATTTCGCGCGTCGCCAGCATCGGGTCAAGCACAAGTGGGATCTGGCCTGCGACTACGCCATCAATCCGCTGCTGATCGACGACGGGCTCACGCCGCCGCCAAACGCCTTGATGATGCCGCCCTACAAGGGCATGACCGCGGAGGAGATTTACCCGCTCATCGACGACAACGACCAGTCCGAGACCCTGGACAGGCACGTCTACGATCAGGACAACCAGAAAGGCGGCAGTCTTTCCGACAGGACTGAGAAGGATCTGGAGCGCAATCGTCAGCCGCCACAGGCGCAGGAGGGCGAGGCGAGCGAGACGTCCGGGGCCGAGCGCCCGCCAGAAAACCCGCCAGAGAACGCGGCGCAAC
>JBGSKP010000376.1:0-2764 GCA_041741175.1 Thiocapsa sp.
AGCACCTCGTCCTGCGGCGCAGAGTAGACGCCAGCCCCGATCGTCCCCGCATGAACGACCACCCGGCCATCATGAGGCTGCTCGATCAGGCGATAAAGCGACAGGCCGGGAAGCGGATGGTGCCAGCGGTCGGCCGAATACACCCAGAGACCATCCGCGGTCGCCGCCAGGAGTCCCGATGCGGTGAGCAGCAGGTCGCTGACCCGCGGCTGGCCCGGCAGCGGTTCGAGATCGAACGGCGCAAACAGCCCGGTCGCCGTCCCGATCGGGTAGCGATCCGGCTCGCCGCGCAAGGCCAGCACCAGACGTGCGTCGAGACCCACGTCCAGCTCCCCCCAGAGGTCCCCGTCGAAGCGCCAGATCGCACTATCCTGGGACGCGGCCAAGATGGCGCCGCCATCGCCCTGCGCAAGCACCGTCACATGCGCATCCAAAGGCAGATTCTCGCGGATCAACCGCTCCCCGCCCGGCAGCAGAACCGCCAGCGCCACGAGGGCGAGTCCGAGGACCACCGACAAACCCGCCGCAATCTGGCGTAGCATCATCGCAATCTCCGGTTACCCTAGAGCAGAAACAGGGTCGCCAGCCCGAGAAAGATGAAAAAGCCACCCGAGTCGGTCAAGGCCGTGATCATCACGGAGCTGCCCAGCGCCGGGTCGCGCCCCAAGCGCTGACGGAGCAAAGGGATCAGGACTCCCGCGGTTGCCGCGAGCAGCAGGTTGAGCATCATCGCCGCCGTCATCACCATGCCGAGCTCGGGATTGCCGTAGAGCAGCCAGGCTACCAGGCCAACCACGCCGCCCCACACCAGACCATTAATCAGGGCCACACCCAGCTCTTTGCGAAGCAGCCGCCGGAGGGCCGAGGGCTGGACCTGTCCCATCGCAATTGCGCGGACGATCATGGTGACGGTCTGATTACCCGCGTTGCCACCAATGCCGGCGACAATCGGCATCAGGGCCGCCAGTGCAACCAGCTTCTCGATCGAGCCCTCAAAGAGGTCGATCACGCGCGAGGCAACAAAAGCAGTCACCAGATTGACGGCCAACCAGGCCCAACGGTTTTTCACCGAGCGGATTACGGGCGCGAAAATGTCTTCTTCCTCGCGCAGACCCGCGTTGCTCAGGATCTCGGCCTCGGACTCCTCGCGGATGTGGTCGACCATATCGGCAACGGTAAGACGACCGATCACGCACTTCTCCGAATCGAGCACCGGTGCGGAGACCAGGTCATAGCGTTCGAAGGCATTCGCCGCGACGTCCGCGCTGTCTTCGGGAGAAAAACTGATAATGGACTTGGACTGCATCACCACGGCGACCTCGGTATCGGGGTCGTTGATGAGCAGGGATTCGAGGGTCAGGACGCCACGCAGATGCTCTTCACGATCGATCACGAAGAGCTTGTCGGTATGATCCGGCAGCGCGTCGAACCGGCGCAGATAGCGCAGCACCACTTCCAGGGTGACGTCCTCGCGCACCGTCACCATGTCGAAGTCCATCAGGGCGCCCACCGCGCCCTCCGGATAGGACATGGCCGCACGCACCTGGGCCTGCTCCTCGTGATCCAACGAGGCGAGCACATCCTGCATGATCTCGGGCGGCAGATCGGGGGCCAGATCGGCCAGCTCGTCGGCATCCAGACTCTCGGCCGCCGCCTTGATCTCCGCCGGGTCCATGGTCCCGAGCAGGGTGGCGCGCACCGCATCGGAAACCTCGAGCAGGATGTCGCCGTCCTTCTCGACCTTGACCAGATCCCACACGAACAGCCGGTCATCGAGCGGTAAGGACTCCAGAATACAGGCGATATCAGCCGGATGGAGCCGATCGAGCTTGCGACGCAGCCGACCCAGATTCTGCCGGTGCGTGATGCTCTCCACTAATTCCTGGTGAGGCATCCTCTGGCGCTGGACCAGATTGTCGACCAGCCGCAGACGCACCAACAGCCCCTCGACATCGCGCAAATGGCGGTGCATGGCATCGGTATCGCGAGCCTTGGATTGAGTCATGAGACAGCGCCGGGAAGTGGATGAGCGGAACGCGCGGAGCTGCGCACTTTACGGAATTCGCAGGCCGCGTGCGAGTGGAGATGTCGCAGCGCCCGTGCGGGCCCGGTGCCACCCGGCAGAGGCATCGCTTCGCTTCGAGCCGGCTTACCCTGGCTGCCGTCTAACGCCGCACGAAGAACGGATCGCCCAGATGGCTCAGTACCGCACCCTCCGGGATGATCCGCTCGACGCGAATCCCCTCGCGGGTCTCCTCGCCCTCGCCATAGCGCAACGCGTTGATGAGTACAAAGCGCTTGGCGGCATCCTCGTCATAGACATGGACCGTCATGAAATAGGCGGGGACCTGCGCCTGTTGCTGAGGGGTCAGGCGCAGCTTGGTTGGGTCGCCGCTCAGATCGATCGGCTGGTTCCGGGAGACGGGCGGCGGGATGCCTTGCTCACGCCGCAACTGCTCTTTGAAGCTCTCGATGTCTTCGACCAGGTCGGTGGGAACCTCCGCGCGTTCCGCCCGGCGCCGGAGCGGAGGCGCAGGCCGCTCCGGATACATCGCCTGCTCGGCATCGATCTGACGCTGCAGCTCCTGCTCGAGCCAGGGATCCAGCTCCGGCTCTGGCTCCGGCTCCGGCTCCGGCTCGAACGCCATCTCCTCATCCTCGTTGATGCCAGGATCCTCCTCGAGCATGGGAGGGACAGCGGTCGACCCGGTCCGCAGCCGCGGTAACTCCGGTTGCAATGACTCGGACTGAACGCGCTCGGATG
>JBGSKP010000377.1:0-10566 GCA_041741175.1 Thiocapsa sp.
GGCATTGATGGGCTCGAACATGCAGCGCCAGGCGGTGCCCACGCTGCGGGCCGAGAAGCCGCTGATCGGCACCGGCATGGAGCGTGTCGTGGCGAAGGATTCGGGCGTTTGCGTGGTGGCGCGCCGCGGCGGTGTCATCGAATCGGTCGATGCGGCGCGCATCGTGGTGCGGGTCAACGACGAGGAGGCCGTCCCCGGCATCCCCGGCGTGGACATCTACAACCTCACCAAGTACACCCGGTCCAACCAGAACACCTGTATCAATCAGCGTCCGCTGGTCAAGCCGGGCGATGTCGTCGCGGTGGACGACGTGATGGCCGATGGACCGTCCACGGACATGGGCGAGTTGGCCCTGGGGCAGAACCTGCGGGTCGCCTTCATGCCTTGGAACGGCTACAACTTCGAGGACTCGATCCTGCTCTCCGAGCGCCTGGTGCAGGAAGATCGCTTCACCAGCATTCATATCGAGGAGCTCGCCTGTCTGGCCCGCGACACCAAGCTGGGGCCCGAAGAGATCACGAGCGACATCCCCAATGTCGGCGAGTCGGCCCTGGCCAAGCTCGACGAGTCCGGCATCGTCTATGTCGGTGCCGAGGTGCGCGACGGTGACATCCTGGTCGGCAAGGTCACGCCCAAGGGCGAGACTCAGTTGACCCCGGAGGAGAAGCTGCTGCGCGCCATCTTCGGCGAGAAGGCGTCCGACGTAAAGGACACCTCGCTGCGTCTGCCCTCCGGGATGAGTGGCACTGTCGTCGACGTGCAGGTGTTTACCCGCGACGGTGTCGACAAGGACAAGCGTGCGCTGCAGATCGAAGAGATGGAGCTGGATCGCGTCCGCAAGGACTTCGCCGACCAGCAGCGCATTATGGAGAACGACACCTTCCAGCGCGTGGAGCGACTGCTGGTGGGCAAGATCGCCGACGGCGGGCCGCGGAATCTGGCACCAGGCGCCAAGGTCACCAAGGCGTACCTCCAAGAGTTGGCCACCAACGGCTCACGCGATCAGTGGCTTGAGATCCGGATGCATGCCGAAGAGGTCGCGACCCAGCTTGAAGCCGTGTCGGCGCAGATCAAGCAGCAGCGGGAGGAATTCCGCGATCGTTACGAGGTCAAGAAACGCAAGATCTCCAGCGGCGACGATCTGGCGCCGGGCGTGCTCAAGATGGTCAAGGTGTACGTGGCCGTTAAACGACGCGTCCAGCCCGGCGACAAGATGGCCGGACGTCACGGCAACAAGGGTGTTATCTCCAAGGTGGTGCCGATCGAGGACATGCCCTTCTCGGCGGACGGCGAGCCGGTGGACATCGTCCTGAACCCGCTCGGCGTGCCCTCGCGCATGAACGTCGGGCAGGTGCTCGAGACCCATTTGGGTTGGGCGGCGAACGGGCTCGGTGTGAAGATCGAGAAGATGTTGCGCGCGCAGACGGCTGTAGCGGAGCTGCGTGCCTTCCTTGAGAAGATCTACAACACAAGCGGCAAGCGCGAGGATCTGGACAGCTTCACCGACGAGGAGATCCTGGAACTGGCGCGTCACCTGACGCGGGGTGTGCCTTTGGCGACGCCGGTGTTCGACGGTGCGACCGAGGAGGAGATCCGGGCGATGCTCAAGCTCGCCGATCGCGACAACTCGGAATTCGGCATCCCGAGCGGCCAGACTCAGCTCTACGACGGCCGCACCGGCGATGCCTTCGAGCGCCCCGTGACGGTCGGCTACATGTACATCATCAAGCTGAACCATCTGGTCGACGACAAGATGCATGCGCGCTCCACCGGGCCTTACAGTCTGGTCACCCAGCAGCCGTTGGGTGGCAAGGCGCAGTTCGGCGGGCAGCGTTTCGGCGAGATGGAGGTCTGGGCGCTGGAGGCCTACGGCGCGGCCTACACCCTTCAGGAGATGCTCACGGTGAAATCCGACGACGTGAACGGCCGCACCAAGATGTACAAGAACATCGTGGACGGCGATCATCGGATGGAGGCGGGCATGCCCGAGTCGTTCAATGTGCTCGTGAAGGAGATTCGGTCGCTGGCGATCAACATTGATCTTCAGCAGGACTAAACCGCGTTCGGAAGGGTTTACGAGACTCGAGCTCTTGCGTGGCCGAATCGCAACCAATGCGGTTCGGCGGGACGCGGTTCAGTTGTTGGCCCTTGGCCTTGAGCGCCGGGCTGCGTTTTCGAGCGAAGCCCTGGCAGTCGGCCGATCGCTGATCATCGTC
Organism: Thiocapsa sp.; assembly: GCA_041741175.1. Classification (GTDB taxonomy): domain Bacteria; phylum Pseudomonadota; class Gammaproteobacteria; order Chromatiales; family Chromatiaceae; genus Thiocapsa. The sequence continues at coordinate 2,217 of JBGSKP010000377.1, forward strand.
ATTGTAGGCAGGAGATAAGATCTTGAAAGATCTACTTAAAATCATCAAGCAGCAGGGTCAGGCACTGGAATTCGACGCGATCAAGATCGGACTCGCCTCTCCCGAGATGATCCGTTCCTGGTCCTACGGCGAGGTGAAGAAGCCGGAGACGATCAACTACCGAACCTTTAAGCCGGAGCGTGACGGGCTGTTCTGCGCCAAGATCTTCGGACCGATCACCGACTACGAGTGCATCTGCGGCAAGTACAAGCGCCTGAAGCATCGTGGCGTGGTGTGCGAGAAGTGCGGCGTGGAGGTCACGCTGGCTAAGGTCCGGCGCGAGCGCATGGGCCATATCGATCTGGCCAGCCCCGTGGCGCATATCTGGTTCCTGAAGTCTCTGCCGTCGCGTATCGGTCTGCTGCTCGATATGACGCTGCGCGACATCGAGCGCATCCTCTCTTTCGAGTCCTTCGTAGTCGTCGAGCCTGGCCTGGTTCAGGATCTGGAACGCGGTCAATTGCTCAACGATGAGCAATACCTCGACGCACTCGAAGCAAACGGCGACGAGTTCGACGCGCGCATGGGTGCCGAAGCGGTCTACGAGCTGCTGCGCTCCATCAAGATGGATGAAGAGATCCGTCGCATGCGCGAGGAGATCGAGACCACCAACTCCGAGACCAAGATCAAGAAGCTCTCCAAGCGATTGAAGCTCATGGAGTCGCTGCTGGCCTCGGGCAACCGCCCGGAATGGATGATCCTCACCGTCCTGCCCGTTCTGCCGCCCGAGCTGCGTCCTCTGGTGCCGTTGGACGGCGGTCGTTTCGCGACCTCGGATCTGAACGATCTCTATCGTCGCGTCATCAACCGCAACAACCGTCTGAAGCGTCTGCTTGACCTGGTCGCGCCCGACATCATCGTGCGCAACGAAAAGCGCATGCTGCAGGAGTCGGTCGACGCATTGCTCGACAACGGTCGGCGCGGTCGTGCGATTACGGGTACCAACAAGCGCCCGCTCAAATCCCTCGCCGACATGATCAAGGGCAAGCAGGGCCGGTTCCGTCAGAACCTGCTCGGCAAGCGCGTGGACTACTCGGGTCGCTCGGTCATCGTGGTCGGTCCGACCCTGATGCTGCATCAGTGCGGATTGCCCAAGCGCATGGCGCTGGAGCTGTTCAAGCCATTTATTTTCAGCAAGCTGCAGTCGCGCGGTCATGCTGCGACGATCAAGGCCGCCAAGAAGATGGTCGAGCGCGGCACCCCGGAGGTGTGGGACATCCTCGACGAGGTCATCCGCGAGCATCCGGTGATGCTCAACCGCGCCCCGACCCTGCATCGACTGGGCATCCAGGCGTTCGAGCCGGTGCTGATCGAGGGCAAGGCGATCCAGCTCCATCCGCTGGTCTGTACCGCCTTCAACGCGGACTTCGACGGCGACCAGATGGCGGTGCATGTGCCGCTGTCGCTGGAGGCGCAGCTCGAAGCGCGTGCGCTCATGATGGCCTCGAACAACATCCTCTCGCCAGCCAACGGCGAGCCGATCATCGTGCCGTCGCAGGACGTGGTGCTGGGTCTGTATTACATGACCCGCGAGCGCGTGAACGCGAAGGGCGAGGGCAGCGCATTTGTCGATATCGACGAAGCGCGCCGGGCCTACGAAACGGGTCACGCGGATCTGCACGCGCGCTGCAAGGTGCGTATTCGCGAGGTGATCAAGCACAAAGACGGCTCGATGCATGAATACACCGCGATCCGTAACACGACGCTCGGCCGCGCGCTGGTCTTTGCCATCGTCCCCGACGGCCTGCCGTTCGATTTGGTCGATCGGGCCCTGGGCAAGAAGCAGATCTCACGTCTAATCAATATCTGTTATCGCCAGCTCGGTCTGAAAGAGACCGTGGTCTTCGCCGACCAGGTCATGTACCTGGGCTTTCGCATGGCGACCCGTGCCGGTGTCTCGATCGGTTTGGAAGACATGGCCGTGCCGGAAGAAAAGGCGTCGATCCTGGCCGCCGCCGAGAAGGAGGTCAAGGAGATCCAGGATCAGTACGCGTCCGGGCTGGTGACTAACGGTGAACGCTACAACAAGGTCGTCGATATCTGGTCGCATACGAACGATCGCGTCGCAAAGTCGATGATGAGCAAGCTCGGCGCGGAGTTCGCCGATGCCTCCGCGACGTTCGAAGCAAAGCTGCTGGTCAGTGAATACCGTCAGGCGGTCGAGAGTGTCGTCGCTGACGCCGATCGCATGGCGGCGCGCAGCCTGTTCGGGGAGATGCAGTCCAAAGTGCTGGATGCCTGCACGGCATTCGATGAGAGTCAGCTGGACAGCAGTGCCTTTCAGTCGGAGATCGCCGCAGTCGTCGCGGAATATCGTCCGCAGATCGATCAGCTGTTCGATCTTGGTGCGGTCAAATCGGTTGAGCTGAGGGCCCGCGTGAAGGCCGGACTGGCGGCTCCGATGGATGCCGTGGCGCCCCGGCGCAAGCAGGACTCCTTCAACTCGATCTACATGATGGCCGACTCCGGGGCGCGTGGCTCGGCGGCGCAGATTCGGCAACTCGCCGGTATGCGCGGTCTGATGGCCAAGCCGGACGGCTCCATCATCGAGACGCCGATCACCGCGAACTTTCGCGAGGGTCTAAACGTTATTCAGTACTTCATCTCCACTCACGGGGCACGGAAGGGACTTGCCGACACCGCGCTGAAGACCGCCAACTCGGGTTATCTCACCAGGCGGCTGGTCGACGTGGCGCAGGACATGGTGGTCCTGGAGGAGGATTGCGGCACCGAGGGCGGGTTGATCATGACCCCGATCATCGAAGGCGGCGATGTGGTGGAGCCCTTGCGCGAGCGCATTCTCGGCCGCGTCACGGCGACCGATATCTATCGCCCGCGCACCGACGAGCTGCTCTGCAAGGCCGGTACCCTGCTTGACGAATCCTGGGTCGAGCGGTTTGAGATCGACGGTATCGATCAGGTGCGCGTCCGCTCCCCGATCACCTGCGAGGCTCGGGTCGGTGTCTGCGCGCAGTGCTACGGTCGTGACCTCGCACGCGGTCATCGGGTGAATCTCGGCGAGGCGGTGGGAGTCATCGCCGCGCAGTCGATCGGCGAGCCTGGCACCCAGCTCACCATGCGGACATTCCACATCGGTGGTGCGGCGTCGCGGGCGGCGGCAGTGAACAGTATCGACATCAAGAACGCCGGTTCGGTGCGTCTGCACAATATCAAGACGGTCGAGCATCACTCAGGGAAGAATCTGGTGGCTGTCTCGCGCTCCGGCGAGCTTACTGTGGTGGATGAGCGCGGCCTCGAAAAGGAGCGTTACAAGGTTCCCTATGGTGCAAGCCTGCGCGCTGCCGACGGCGACCCCGTGAAGCCTGGTGATGTCGTGGCCAACTGGGATCCGCACACCCATCCAGTGGTCACAGAGGTGGCGGGTAAGCTCGAGTTCGAAGACTTTATCGAGGGCGTGACCGTGCAGGGTCAGGTCGACGATGTCACGGGGCTGACCTCGCGGGTCGTTATTGATCCCAAGCAGCGGCCCGCGACAGGCAAGGATCTGCGGCCGATGGTCAAGCTGATCGATGCGGACGGCAATGAGCTGAAGATCTCCGGCACCGATCTGCCTGCGCGCTACTTCCTACCCGCCGGCGCGATCGTCGGGGTGGATGACGGGGCGAACGTCGGCGTCGGCGACATCCTGGCGCGCATTCCGCAGGAGTCGAGTAAGACACGCGATATCACGGGCGGTCTGCCGCGCGTGGCGGACCTGTTCGAAGCGCGCAAGCCCAAGGAAGCCGCGTTGTTGGCGGAGGCCAGCGGTACCATCGGCTTCGGCAAGGACACCAAGGGCAAGCAACGCCTTGTGATCACGATGGACGATGGGGAAACGGTCGAGGAACTCATTCCAAAGTGGCGCAACGTCAACGTCTTCGAAGGGGAGCGCGTGGAGCGCGGCGAGATCATCGCCGACGGCGAGCTGGCCTCGCACGACATCCTGCGTCTGAAGGGCGTCACCGCACTGGCCGAGTATCTCGTCAAGGAAATCCAGGACGTCTACCGTCTGCAGGGTGTGAAAATCAATGACAAGCACATCGAGGTGATTGCGCGCCAGATGCTGCGTAAGGTGGAGGTCACCTCCGCCGGGGATACGCGACTGTTGCGCGGCGAGCAGGTCGAGCATGCCGTGCTGATGGACGAGAATAAGCGGGTGATGGCGGAAGATAAGCAGCCGGCGCTTTACGAGCCGCTGCTGCTCGGTATCACCAAGGCATCGCTGGCGACCGAGTCCTTTATCTCTGCGGCCTCGTTCCAGGAGACGACCCGAGTGCTCACCGAAGCCGCGGTTCGTGGCTCCACCGATCGGCTTGCTGGTTTGAAGGAGAACGTCATTGTGGGTCGCCTGATTCCGGCAGGTTCCGGACTCGCGCACCATTTGGAGCGCCGTCGTCAACGTCAACTGGCGATGCCGGGTTCGGGCAAGGTGGAGATGGCGGCCGAGGGCGTCGAGGAGGCTTTGAAGAAGGCATTCAATACCTCTGAAGCGGACTAATGCAGTCGTGTCGATCCGCGAATGGCTTAGGTGGACTCAGGCGATTTGCGCCACCTGACCGCCTGGCGGGTCGGACGCCGTGCGTGTCGACCCCGAATGCGTCCCCTAACCGCTGCCGCTCATCCCTGCTGGCCAGCGCCCGGTGCGGGTAGTTCATGGACCTGATGTGTCGCCATCGAGATGCCGCGCCGCCGCCGGTTGGCGGCGCGGCGCAGCGTCCCAAGCGGTTGACACGATCCGACCGCCTCCCTATACTGGTCGGTCTCAGCTAGACGGCCTATCGCCGTCTAGCCTCTTTTTTTCTAGGTCTGCTTTCTTGGTCTGGGCATCCTAATCCGCCCGGTCCCCGAGTCGATCGAACGCATTCGTGCGGCTATGCCGGCTGATTCAATCGGTAGGCAGTTGCGCAAGAGCAACTTACGCTTGGGTTTTCGGCGCCGATGCGCCTCTGGAGACTGATTGCATGGCAACGATCAACCAATTGGTGCGCAAGCCGCGCAAGCGCAACGTCGCGAAAAGCACGGTGCCGGCGCTTGAAGCCTGTCCGCAGCGTCGCGGTGTGTGCACCCGGGTCTACACCACCACCCCGAAGAAGCCGAACTCGGCTCTGCGTAAAGTGGCAAGGGTGCGCTTAACCAATGGATTCGAGGTCGCTTCCTATATTGGTGGCGAGGGACATAACCTCCAAGAGCACTCGGTCGTTCTGATTCGCGGCGGACGCGTGAAAGACTTGCCTGGCGTGCGTTACCACACGGTCCGCGGAACCCTCGACACCTCAGGTGTTGAGAAGCGTCGCCAGGGTCGTTCCAAGTACGGCGCGAAGCGTCCCAAGAAGTAGCGTTCGCTTTGAGTGAGCCATTGAGCGAGCCGGGCGTTGAGCAAAAAACAGAGTGCCGTAGGCGCCAGCGCCGCCGCTGAATCAGTTTGAACGAGTGAAACCGGAGTCGATACCACATGCCGAGAAGACGCGTTGCCGCCCGTCGCCAGATCCTTCCCGATCCAAAGCACGGAAGCGAGCTCCTGACCAAGTTCATCAATATGATGATGGAGGACGGGAAGAAGTCCGTTGCAGAGCGCATTATCTATACCGCGCTTGATCAGGTTGCCGAGAAGAAAGGCGGTCGTCCGGTGGAGCTTCTTGAGCAGGCGATGGACAACGTCCGTCCCGCTGTCGAAGTCAAATCGCGGCGTGTTGGTGGTGCGACCTATCAGGTGCCGGTCGAAGTGCGCTCAACCCGTCGCAACTCGCTGGCGATGCGCTGGCTCATCGATGCGGCCCGCAAGCGGTCCGAGAAGTCGATGGCGCTGCGTCTGGCGGGTGAATTGATGGACGCGGCCGATGCGCGCGGTTCCGCAGTGAAGAAGAAGGAAGACACGCATCGAATGGCCGAAGCAAACAAGGCCTTCTCGCATTACCGCTGGTAACAGCGAAGACCGACTTCCATTTAATCAGGGCGGATCCAGTCGTGGCACGTAGCACCCCAATCGAACGGTATCGAAATCTCGGCATCATGGCACATATTGATGCCGGTAAGACAACGACCACCGAGCGCGTCCTCTTCTATACGGGTGTGTCGCATAAGCTCGGGGAAGTGCACGACGGCGCCGCCACCATGGATTGGATGGAGCAGGAGCAGGAGCGCGGGATCACCATTACGTCTGCGGCGACAACCTGCTTCTGGAAAGGCATGAGTCGGGAGCGTCCCGAGTACCGCATCAACATTATCGACACGCCCGGGCACGTCGACTTCACGATCGAGGTTGAGCGATCGTTGCGGGTGCTCGATGGCGCCTGCGCCGTGTTTTGCGCGGTCGGCGGGGTCGAGCCACAGTCGGAAACCGTCTGGCGCCAGGCCGATAAGTACGGCGTTCCGCGGATCGCGTTTGTTAATAAAATGGATCGGATGGGCGCGAACTTCTTCCGCGTCGTCCAGCAGGTTAAAGATCGCCTTGGTGGCAATGCAGTGCCGATTCAGGTGCCGATTGGTGCTGAAGAGGACTTCAAAGGCGTGGTCGATCTCGTCCAGATGAAGGCTGTCTACTGGGATGAGGCGTCGCGCGGCATGGAATACGAGTTGCGCGACATTCCGGAGGAACTTCAGGCCCTCTGCGAAGAATGGCGCGAACACATGGTCGAGGCGGCAGCCGAAGCCAATGAAGAGTTGATGGAGAAGTATCTCGAAGGCCAGCCTTTGACTGAGGCCGAGATTATGTCCGGCCTGCGTGCCCGCACGCTGAAGAGCGAAGTTGTCCCCATGATGTGCGGTTCCGCCTTTAAGAATAAGGGCGTACAGGCCATGCTCGACGCCGTGATCGACTACATGCCGTCACCGCTCGATGTGCCTGCGATCAGGGGAATTTTGGACGACAAAGACGAGTCCGAAGGCGAGCGCCCGGCGTCCGACGATGCCCCCTTTGCGGCGCTTGCATTCAAAATCGCGACCGATCCCTTTGTCGGAACCCTGACCTTTTTCCGCGCCTACTCCGGCGTGCTGAAGTCCGGCGACACGGTCTTCAACCCGGTGAAACGTAAGAAGGAGCGTATCGGTCGCATCCTGCAGATGCATGCGAACGAACGCCACGAAATCAAAGAGGTTCACGCCGGCGACATCGCTGCGGCGGTCGGTTTGAAGGATGTCACCACCGGTGACACGCTATCCGATATCAACCAGATCATCACGCTGGAGCGGATGGAGTTCCCCGAGCCGGTCATCTCGGTCGCGGTAGAACCCAAGACGAAGAGCGACCAAGAAAAAATGGGCGTCGCCCTCTCGAAGTTGGCCCAGGAAGATCCGTCTTTCCGTGTCCACACCGATGAAGAGTCCGGGCAGACCATCATTTCCGGAATGGGCGAGCTGCATCTTGAGATCATCGTCGATCGGATGCGTCGCGAGTTCAAGGTCGAGGCCAACGTTGGCGCGCCACAGGTCAGTTACCGCGAGACGATCCGCAAGAGCGTTGAGCAGGAGACCAAGTTCGCCCGCCAATCCGGTGGTCGCGGTCAGTATGGCCATGTGTATCTGCGGATCGAGCCGCAGGAAGCAGGCGTTGGATACGAGTTCGTCAACGCGATCGTCGGCGGAACCGTGCCGAAGGAATATATCCCGGCCGTCGATAAAGGCATTCAGGAGGCTATGAAGAACGGCATCCTGGCTGGCTTCCCGATGGTCGACATCAAGGTCACGCTGTATGACGGGTCGTACCACGAGGTCGACTCAAGTGAAATGGCGTTTAAGATCGCCGGATCGATGGGTATCAAGGAGGGCGCTTCCAAGGCGAAGCCGGTGCTGCTCGAGCCCATTATGAAGGTCGAGGTCGTGACGCCCGAGGAGAACATGGGCGATGTCATGGGCGACCTGAACAGTCGCCGCGGCATGATTCAGGGGATGGACGATGCGCCATCCGGCAAGATCATCCGCGCAGAGGTCCCCTTGTCCGAGATGTTCGGCTATGCGACGGACCTCCGGTCGGCCACCCAAGGGCGGGCGACCTACAGCATGGAGTTCTGTAAGTACAACGAAGTGCCCGCCAGCATTGCCGAAGCGGTCTCTAAGAAACAGTAACGAGTGACAGGGGTAGAGTGGGATGTCCAAAGCAAAATTCGAGCGCAGCAAGCCGCACGTAAATGTCGGCACGATCGGTCACGTGGACCACGGCAAGACAACCTTGACTGCGGCGATCACGACGCATCAGGCGAAGAAATTCGGTGGTGAGGCCCGCGCCTACGATCAGATCGACAACGCACCCGAAGAGCGCGAGCGCGGCATCACGATTGCCACGGCGCACGTCGAGTACGAAACGACCAACCGGCAT
>JBGSKP010000378.1:0-17912 GCA_041741175.1 Thiocapsa sp.
GTTTCGAACGGGAGATAGTCAACCAGATAGTCGACCAGAACCCGCCCCATGGTCCCCGAGACGATCGCCGGGTTGCCGAGCATGCGCCGGGCATTCTCGGCATCTTCCATCGCCCACCAGGCGCGCCGGGCCAGTTCGTCGGTCAGTCCGGGCGAGCAGACCGCCGCCACGACGGCCTCGGGCTCGCCGAGCAGCAGCAGCTGCTCCAGGCTCTCGTCGCGCATCTGCCCCATGCGGGTCCAGCGGCTCAGATAGATCGGATACCCACCAGGTGAGCCCAGGACGTAGCCCGAGATCAGTTCCTTGACGCGACGCAGATACTGATCGGTTCGTGCGTTCGGATTCAGACGCACCGTCGCCTCGCCCTGTGCGCCGAGGCCATAGACAATCAGCTTGGATTCGTCGATGCGGATCGCCTGCGGCCGATTGGCCAACAGCACGTTGAGCCGAAAGCTGTCCTCGTTGCTGAGATCCATAAACGCTCGACGCGGTCAGCCCTCGGTGGGCGGCTTGTAGTGTGGATCCTTGGGGTTAAGAAAAATGAAGCGAAACTGACCTGGCTCCATCTCCACATAGTCCATCGTCGTCTGATCCAGCAAAGGCACCTGCTCCGGCGTCATGATCACATCGACACCCTCGCAGGTGACGCGGATATCGTCCTCCGTCGGCTCGTCGAATCCGATCCGATAGTCGAAGGTGCCGTCCGCCAGTTGAAACGCGGCCAACCTCAGTGACATGCCCTCGGTACCGCCCTGCTGCGCGGCCTTAAGCACCTGGTCGGCTGCTGCTGTCGTAAGTTTGAACATCTGAAACCTATATCCTGTTGAGTATCTGCCTGCATGCCGGACGCGGCTTAAGCGCCGAGACAACGCCGTACCTGGTCGACGAACCGCTGTGTCCACCGGCACCCACCGACATTCCTGAGGTGACTGTAACAGGCCAGCAGATGACCTTGAACAATGCCGTCATGCGCGCCGTCGATGCCGACGCCGCGCGAGACAGCATAGCCGTAACGCCACGCCGGATCGGGCGCGACGACAGATGAATGATGGAACTCATGCGCGGGGATCTCAACCGACGAATCGGCTGCTGCACCGGGCCACGGAAAATCGGCCGTCTCACGCAACCGGACATAGCCGCGCCCTTGCGGCCGCGCATGCATCTGGACCTCGGTCTTGAGCGCCCCGACCATACGGCGTCGCTCGCCGTTCCAGCGAATCCCCTCGGACAGATACATCAGGCCGCCGCATTCGGCATACACGGGACCACCGCGGGCAATAAAGTCGGCAATCTGTTCACGCATCACCCGGTTAGCCTCCAGCTCGGCCATACGACACTCGGGAAAGCCTCCGCCAATAAAGAGTCCATCCACCGCCGGCAGCTCCGGATCGCTCACCGGACTGAACGCGACCAGCTCGGCACCCGCCGCGGCAAGAGCTCGCAGATCGTCCGGGTAGTAAAAGGCGAAGGCCGCGTCCCGTGCAACACCGATGCGGACTAGATTCCCTTCAGGGGCGCTGATCGATGGTGACGCCGCTGATGAGTGCGCCGCTGCGAATAGGAACGCGGACGGAGGCGGCGCAGCCTCGGCGATCGCCAGCAGTCGGGACACGTCGATCTGCTCGACCACCCGGCCGCGGATTCGCTCGATCCATGCCTGGGCGGCATCCGACTCATTGCTTGGCATGAGACCCAGATGGCGCTCGGCGATTTCGATCCCGTCATCGCGATCCATGACGCCCAGCACCGGCAGATCCGTGTAGTGCTCCAGGGCAGCGATGAGATTGCGGGCGTGGCGGGAGCCGCCGACCTTATTGAGGATGACACCGGCGAGGTGCAATGCAGGATCGAAGGCTTGATAGCCGAGCAGGAGCGGCACGATACCGCGCCCCATCCCATGACAGTTGATCACCAGAACGACGGGCGCGCCCAACAGCTTGGCAAGCTCGGCGTTGCTGTTTGAGCCGGCGGGATCAATGCTGTCGAAAAGGCCGACATTGCCCTCGATGACGCCGACATCCGCCGTATCGAGCTCGCGTGCAAAGGCGTCGAGGATCTCGGCGCGCCCCATGGTGTGAAAGTCGAGGTTGAAGCAGGAACGCGAGGCCGCCTCGGTCAGCCACAGCGGATCGATATAATCGGGGCCTTTCTTGAAGGGCTGCACGCGGACACCGGCCTCGCGCCAGGCTCGGCACAGACCGATTGAGAGGGTCGTCTTACCCGATGATTTCTGGGCCGCGGAGATATAGAGATGCGACATCGCTCCGAGACCCGTCATCCAACCACTTTAAAGAGATCGACCGCCGCGCCAGCCCGGTAGGTATGGAACACCTCACCCGGAGTTGGCCTAAACAGGCGCCACAACGCAGTGCGAAGGGATCCGCCCTGTTTGCCGAGCGGCCCGCTTATTGAAAAAGCAGGCGGCTCGGCAACAGGGCGGCGATGGTCGTGTCAGGCAGACGATCAGGCTTGTGCGGTGAGCGTCGCCTGTTCGCCGATTTCCTCGTCTGCCGGCATCAGCTCGTCGGCAAGAGACTCCGGAAGGAATTGCAGAACCCTCACGCCGACCGCTGTGATCAAGAGCGCAATCCCAACCCCACCCAATCCGAGCAGGATCTCCGGGATCGTCGGTGTATAGGATGCCGCCGCCCCCTGGATACCGTCCGCGAAGCCGGATTCCAGGATGGTCTGGCCCGGGAAGAGTTGCATCGGGTAGGCCTGGCTGCCGATGATGATCACATACAGACTGGCCAGTCCACCGACGATCACGAGGGCACAGGCGGCCGCAATCCAGTTGCGCTGCTGACTCAGCACCGGGTGGTAGATCATCCCCAGTGGCATCAGCCCACCGACAAGGACCCAGCCCACCCAGAACATGAAGGTATAAATGCCGCCGTCGAGCAGCAGCCAGCTGACCAGATCATGGTTCTTCGCACCGTAGAGCTTGGTCAGGTGATAGACCAGGGTAAAATAGAAGACACCCAGGACGAAGATGCCGAGCAGATTCTTCATGCGACACAGGATCCGATCGCCCATCGGCCTGCCTTCCTCGTTGAATGTGAACATCAAAACAAGCATAAAGATCGCAAGGCCGTAAGCGAAGGACATCACCACGAACATCGGCGCAAGAATCGCCGCATCGTAAGCCTGCCGCGACACCAGGAAGCCGAAGATGGCGCCGGTACCCGTCGTCAGGGCAAGACGCCAGAATGTGGCGAGAATACCGATCGATCGATTGTAGGGTCCTCCCTTGCGGTCGGCCATACTCCAGAGGTAAGCGATCACGATCGCCAGGAAGCCGGTGTAGAGAAAGATATTCCAGGCAAAGATCGATCTGAAATTGTAGGTGGTCATGGCGACCACCAAACGCTCGGGCCGCCCGAGATCGAGCACCAGAACGAGCAGACCGCCCATGAGGAGTGCGGCAGAGAGCAGACCGGACAGACGCCCCAGCGGCTTATACAAGGGTTTGCGGAACACCGTCCCGATCGAGGCGATATTGAGCGCGCCGGATGCCGAAATGATGAGAAAGACGGCAAAGACGTGTGGCGTGCCCCAGACGACCGAGTTACTCATCCCGGTGACCCAATGGCCTTCATGCTCCATGTAGGCGAACGCAAGTGCACCGATGCCGATGACCGCACCGAGTATCCCGAGAATGCTCCAGTAGCGAGCCGGCGGAATCCGCCACTCGCGATAAATGATGCGTTTCATGCTCTGCTCCACTCGCCCAAGTCAGATTCCGGAATACCGAACGCCGGTGTTCAAGGCCAGATCCTCGCGGATCTGACGACTCGCCATCTCGGTCAGTCGTGTCCGAATGGTGCTGTTGGGATCTTTGAGATCACCGAAGAGGATCGCTTCGTGCCCGGCCGCCGTGCAGGCATCCACGCAGGCCGTAGAGGCTTCGCCGAAATCACGGCGATGCACGCACAGATTGCAGCTCTCCACACAACCCTTGCCGCGCGGGACACGGGTCAGTTGGTTCTCCATGACCTCATGAACGAAGCTTCTAGCTTTATACGGACAGGCCATCATGCAGTAACGGCAGCCGATGCAGGTGTGGCGGTCCACCATGACGATGCCGTCGGCGCGTTTAAACGACGCACCGGTCGGACAGACATCCACACAGGGCGGATTCTCGCAGTGCTGACACATCATCGGAAGGTTGGTGACGCGTCCGGTCTGATTGTCCTGGAGCTTGACTTTGCGAATCCACACCGCCTTCTGGTCATCCCAGTGCGCCGCCGATGCGCCGGACGGCATCGTCTGGAGATCCAGGCCGTTTTCCTGGTTGCAGGCATCGACACAGTCAGTGCATCCGTCGACACATTTAGCCGTGTCGATCAGCAGACCCCAGCGCACATCGTTGGTGACCGCCTCCGAGCGCGGGGCCGCGGCGACCGTATGCAGAATGACGCCGGGCACGACGACAGCCGCCGAAACACCGGCCGCAACGGTCATGAACGCGCGGCGACCGGAGTCGGGCGATTGGGACGCCGTCGGCTGGTCGGTTGATTCGTGGTGATCTTTCATCTCAGTGATCTTCCCCGTCCGGCCGAGCCTGCACCGACTGCTCCACACCGACCGCCCGATAAGCGCCTTTGGCGGCCAGATCGGCGCCGGGCCCCTTCGGAACTGCGGCATGACAGTCGAAACAGTTCAGGTTGACAGCGGTGAAGGCATGGCATGCGCCGCAGAACTCGTCCCGTTGGTGAATCGGGGCCGGCGCGTGATTCGCATCATAGCGAATATGACAGCTGACACAGCCGGCCAGGCTATGCTTGCTGCCGCGAATCCCTCCATGGACCGTGTCGTCACGCTGATGCTTAATGAATTCCATATGTTTACGACGCATCACATCGGTCGACTCGACACAGGACTCCAGGCTTGCAGCCTCGGATCCCTCGACCACATACGTCTTCGCGTCGGCCGCCAGGGCGACTTGGGCAACCAGCACCCAAGCCAAACCAACGGCGACGAGGCCAGCTCTGACTGCGGCTCTTGCCATCGACGGCTCCACAGTGATTACTCGCCCAGACCCATTTTGATGTAGCCGGTCGGGCAGACATCCGCACAGATGTGACAACCGATGCACTTGGCATAATCGGTATCGACATAGCGGCCAGTGGTACGGCTGTTCTTGTCGACGCGGAACACGGCGTCCTGCGGACAGAAGATCACGCAATTGTCGCACTCGAAGCACATGCCGCAGCTCATGCAGCGCTTGGCCTCGTCAATGGCCTCGGACTCGACCAGACCGATGACGCGCTCCTTGAAGTGTCCAAGAACATCCTCGGAGCTCGGCACCTCTTCCTTGCGCAGATTGCGCGCATGGAAGTTGAAATGACCGAGAAACAGCTCTTCATGCGGAATGACTTCCGCGCCCGAACGATCCTCGTAATTGTGAATCGCGTAGTTGGCGGTCGAGGTTCCGCGCATGTCGCCGCGCTCGTCCGGAACGAACGCCTCCGGGGCGAGATTCGCCTCGTTGAGCTTCTCCAGCAGATTGAAGTGATGGACGTCGACCTTCGGGCGACGCCTGTGCTCGACCTGACGCAGATACTCGTCGATTGAGTCGACCGCGATCGAGGCCTGACCGATGGCCGTCGTCAACAGATGCGGACGGATGATGTCGCCGGCGACGAAGTGGCCCGGCTTATTCGGAACCTGGTAGAACTTATCGGCGTTCATCAGTCCACGACCGTTGTCGAGATCTTCCAGACCTGTCAGATCGCCACCCTGACCAATGGCGGCAACGATCAGGTCGGCGGCCAAGATCCGCTCGGTGCCCTCGACCGGCGTCGGACGCCCGTCGACCATCTTGCAATCGGCAACGCGCAGACCGGTCGCACGCCCGTTCTCGCCCAGCATCACCTCAAGGGGCATAACGCCGTCGAGGATGGTGACGCCCTCGTGGGTCGCGTCATGCACCTCGTGCTCGGAGGCGGTCATCTTGTCGCGGGTAAAGAGCGACGTCAGGGTCACTTCGGCGCCCTCGGCCGCAGCGGTCATGGCCGCATCGTGGGCTACATAGCCGTCGTGAATGACGGTCTCGGGCAGGTCCTTCGGACCCGACTTGGTGATGTGGCCAAGACGACGCGCCACCGACACGACGTCGATCGAGGTGTCGCCGCCGCCGACACACACGACTTTCTCCGCGGTGATCTTCATGCGGCCTTCGTTGAAGGCTTTGAGGAAAGCGACACCGGAGACGCAGTTTGGCGTGCCTTGCCAGCCGTTCACGGGCAGACCGCGCCCGCTTTGGCAACCGATGGCCCAGAGCACGGCGTCGAATTCCTCCTCAAGCTGCTCAAGGGTGACGTCGGTCCCGACCTTGGTGTTGAGGCGCACCTCGATCTGGCCCATGTCCAGGATGCGCTGGATCTCGGCGTTGAGCTTGTCGCGCGGGACGCGGTAACCGGGAATGCCGTAGAAGAACATCCCGCCGAGGCCGCCGTTCGCTTCGAAGATGGTCGCAGCGTGCCCCTTACGGCGCAGCTGGTAGGCGCCCGCCAGACCGGCCGGCCCGCCGCCGATGATGGCAACACGCTTGCCGGTATCGGCCGGAGCGGGGTCGAATCGATAACCCTTCTCGATGGCGGTATCACCGATGAACTGCTCCACCGCGTTGATGCCGACGAAGTCTTCCAGGGCGTTGCGATTACAGCCGTCCTGGCAGGGTGCCGGACAGACGCGTCCCATCATCGACGGGAACGGATTCGCATCGGTCGAACGGCGAAAAGCGTACTCATGCCAGTCCATGCCGACCGGCGGCTTCTCCATGCCGCGGACGATCTGCAGCCAACCGCGAATATCCTCGCCCGACGGACAGCTCCCCTGGCACGGAGGCGTCTTATGGACATAGGTCGGGCACTTGTGCGAGGTGTCCTGGACGAAGATCTTGTCCGTCAACTTTTCCCATTCGTGATCACCGTCCTCGAAACGGCGCCAAGAAGGTTTGCTCTTCATCTCGTCGGTTGAAGTCGCCATGTCGATCACTCTCCGTACCAGTTGAACCCTGATGCAGCATCAGGGGGTTCGTAACAGCTCGCAGCTTGGGTCCCGTTGGAGGGTCGGGCGCCGCACGCGGCAGGCACCCAAACGCACACCCGATTCAGGCGGCCTCCTCGGCATCTTCTTCATCGTCCTCGGCATCCCGGTCCGTCAGCACGATGGCATTGGAGACCAACTGGTGCAGACTGACGATCTGGTCCATCTCCATGCCGTAATACGGCAGGACCTTTGTGAACTGGCTCTTGCAGATGGCGCAGATGGCAGCCATGTGCGTGACTCCTTTTTCCTGCATGACGTTGTTTAATGCCTCGACACGTGGCTTGGCGCCCTTGACCCGCAGCTCCATCAGGTCATCCGTGAGCAACCCGCCCCCGCCGCCGCAACAGAAGGTGCGGTCCCGAATGGTGTCTTCGTCCATGTCGTAGAAGTTGTTGCAGGTCGCCCGGATGATGGCTCGCGGGATGTCGAACTGTCCGCCGGGCGTGTCGCCCATGCGCGAGGCGCGCGCGACGTTGCAACTGTCGTGATAGGTCAGAACCTTATCGTCGTTCTCGCCCTTATCGAGGTTCAGCTTACCCTGCTGGATCAGGTCGTAAGTAAACTCGCAGATGTGCTGCGGGACCGGATAACGCGGATCGAGGAAGTCCCAGGGACCGGCCAGGGTGTTCAAAAAGCTGTAGGCCACACGCCAGGCGTGTCCGCACTCGCCGAAGACGATGCGCTTCACCTTCAGCTCGATCGCCGCCTCGCGAATGCGCTGGGCGATACGCCGCATATTGTCGTACGAGCCGATGAACATCCCGAAGTTGGCGGCCTCGGAGGCATGGCTGCTCAGGGTCCAGGATACGCCGGCCTCGTAAAACACCTTGCCGTAGCCGATCAGACCGTCGACATGGGGTTCGGCGAAGAAGTCGGCTGAAGGGGTGACCAGCAGGATCTCGGCGCCCACCTCGTCGATCGGATACCGCACGGCCACGCCGGTTTCATCCAGGACATCTTCTTCCAGACCCTCGAGGGTGTCGCGCAAGGCCGGCCCGGGCAGGCCCAGATTGTTGCCAATGGTATAGACTTTGCCGATGATCTCGTTGCAGTACTTCTGACCAACGCCGATGCTGTCCATGATCTCGCGGGCGGCCATGGAGATCTCGGCGGTATCGATCCCGTAGGGGCAGAACACCGAGCAGCGACGACACTGCGAGCACTGGTGGAAGTAGCTGTACCAGTCATCGAGAACGTCTTTCGTGAAGTCTTCCGCGCCTACCAGTTTAGGGAACAGCTTGCCGGCCAGGGTGAAGTAGCGCCGGTAGACCTTGCGCATCAGGTCCTGGCGGCCGACCGGCATGTTCTTCGGGTCTTTCGTGCCAAGATAGTAATGACACTTGTCGGTACAGGAGCCGCACTTGACGCACGAATCCAGGTAGACCCGTAACGAGCGGTACTTGCCGAGAAGCTCGCCCATCTTGCCGATGGCCTTCTCCTGCCAGTCGTCCATCAGCTCACCGGGAAACCCGAGTGGCGCCTGGAATTCGGGCTTGGCCACGAACGGCTTGCTGTGAGCCATGCTCTGCGGCGTCACAGCGGGGACGTCGAGATACTGACTCAGCTCGGGAACTTCAAACGTTGCCTTAGCCATGGATCAACCTTTGCTGCGGACTTGGATGGCGCGAAACCTTATTCCTGCTCGAGACGCTTCGCCCAGGGGGCGATGTGCCGTTGCTCGCGCGGGTTGTCGACCTGATTTCGACTTGGGCTGAAGAAAAGTCCCGGCGCATGCAACAACTTGCTGTACGGGAAAATAATCATCAGCGAGGCAACCAGAAACAGGTGCAGAAGCAACAGCGGATCGCTTGGCAAGGGCTGCGGGTCGAAGCTATAGAGGCCGATAAAGAAGGATTTCACGGCGACGACGTCGGTGTGAAACACGAACCTCATCAACAGCCCGGTGCAGCCGATCAGGATCAAGAGCGCCAGGATCAAATGGTCCGACGGCGATGAGATGTAGCGGACGCGATCAACGAAAAAGCGCCGCACCCAGAGTCCGGCAAGACCCACGACCATCGCCATACCGCCGTAGATGCCGAACGGCTGAACCAATTCGATCGGGAGCCACACCGGCTCGATGAAATAGCGCAGATGACGCAGGGTGACCAGAAACAAGCCAAAGTGAAAGATCCACCCGAAGATCCAGGTCCACTTGTTGCCGCGAAACAGGCTTTCGAACAACACCACTTCCCGCGTCATCCTCAAGACGACACCCGTGCGGGTCGTCGGGGCCGGCGTCGTGGGGATCTTCAGAGGGGCCGGGGTGCGCGTGTACTGAACGACCTTAAAGGTCACGCCGGCCAACAGGACGATGGCAGCGAAGTAGTACAAATAGGCGTAGACCATCGTCAGGAACGACATGTGCCTGTTACCTCAGTGGATCGGAATGACACCGGGGACCGCGCAGCCAGGCTGCCCGGCCCCCGGGCAAGGCCGGGATCAGACGCAGCCGGTGGGCTTCGGAAGACCGGCAAAACGGCACGCCTGCTTGGCGGGGCCGTAGGGGAACAGGCTGTAAAGATACTTGCTGTTGCCCTTGTCCTTGCCGAGCTTCTTGCCGACTGCCTTGGTGAGCACGCGAACCGCCGGGGCGATCTGATACTCCTCGTAGTACTCGCGCAGGAAGTTGATGATGTCCCAGTGTTCATCGGTCAACTCGATGTTGTCCTGCGCAGCCATCACGGTGGCAACGCCCGGGACCCAATCGTTCAGATTGGCAAGGTAACCTTCCTCGTCTACGGCGTACTGCTTGCCCTCGACTTCAATCGTGTCTGACATCTCGATGCTCCTATCGGTTTCTAAAAAAACTACAACCAGGCCTGCACTTTCCCGTTTTCCGCGGAAAGATCCACGAATCCGGCATAGTCCACGACACTGATACCCTCGATGATGCGCTCCGCGGAGAATCCGCGCGCCTGCAGATCCGGTCCAAGTACGTAGACCTTCAGTCTGCCGATGGCATCGTTCATATGAGGCTCGACGCCGGTCCCTTGAAGGGCAGCATAGACGCCGTCTTCAAACAGCAACAGCGCAGACCCGTCGGTTGCAAACTTCAGGCAGGACTCGAGCGCATTGCGCTCGAACGGCGACTTGTTGACGGTGTGCAGAATACTCATGACGTTCCCCTAGAAGCTGAAGATCGCATCGGATTCGTTCATCAGCTCGCTGACGCGCGCCGAATCAATGACCTCGACGATATTCTCGATCTCCTCTTCGGTCTCGAAGTCCTCCCACGCGATCTCCACGAGATCATCCTCGGTGATGCCGCGTGCCTCCATCGACGCACGGTCGACGAAGATTTTTTTCACCTCGTAGTCGCCAAGCGTCCGGAAGGTCGGCGAAAAGTTCTTCATGCCGATCGCCTTGGTATCCTGCCCCTTGGTGAGCTGGAAGACCCCGTCGTCGAGGAACATCACGCTGACATCCTGATCGAAGGCGGCGCCGATCAGTACGACCTCGAGCGCTTCCCAGGCATAGATGGTTCCGTAGGGCGCCTTGCGGTTGAGGTACATGAATTTCTTCACGATTTCCGACATCTCAAGGCTCCTTTAGTCGCCGAAGACGACGAGACGGTCGGCTTGGATTGCCGCCTCGACCAGTTGCCCGAGTCCGGAGATGCGGAACTTGGGATGAATGTTGGTGGCATCCTTGCCGTTGCGGCTCGCTTCGCCTTCGTCCACGATGCCGCGGCGCTGGGCGGCGGCGACGCAGACGACCAGGTCGAGATCATGCTGTTCGGCCAACTCAGCCCAGCGATTGACGATATGACGATCGTCCTGGGGCGGTGTCGTCAGACGCGTCGAGTTGTTGACACCATCATGGTAGAAGAAGACCCGGAAGATCTCGTGCCCCTTCTCCAGCGCCGCCTTGGCAAATTGATATGCCGAGTCGGATGACTGGTGCTGATAGGGTCCCTCGTTGATCTGAAGTGCGAACTTCATGCCGACCTCTCGACTGATTGCGATAGCTTTTGAACCGATCCCTCAGGCCGCTTCAGAAGCGGATATACGAGGAGCTGTTGAAGCTGGCCCGGGCACCGCGCCAGGTATCGATGTGATACTTGGTGAAAGGCAGCTCGACCTCTTCGAAGAAACGCGGCCAGCCGATCCGCTCGATCCACTCGTTGACCCGCTCCCAATCACGCGCGCCCTCTTTGTAGGCTTTGAGGATGCGCTTGACGATTGCGGTCGCCTCGGGCCAACGGGGCGGATTGTTCGGGATGCCGGCAGCGACCAGCTTCTGGAACGTCGGCTTACCGCGGGCGTTGGAGTGGTTGCCGCCCACCCAGATCGCCAGCTTGCTGTGCTCGGCATCGTTGATCTGCATCGGCGGGCACGGCGGAAAACAGGCGCCGCAGCAGATGCACTTACGCTCATCGACTTCCAGCGAAGGCTTGCCGTTCACCATGGCGGGACGAATCGCCGCGACCGGGCAGCGGGCCACGACGGACGGGCGCTCGCAGACGTTGGCAACCAGATCGTGGTTGATCTTCGGCGGTTTGGTGTGCTGGATGTTGATCGCGATGTCGCCCTGACCGCCGCAGTTGATCTGGCAGCAGGAGGTCGTGATATGCACACGATTGGGCATGTTGGCGTTACGGAACTCATCGATGAGTTCGTCCATCATGGACTTCACCACACCGGATGCATCGGTCGCCGGGATGTCGCAATGCAGCCAGCCCTGGGTGTGCGAGATCATCGCCACCGAGTTCTGGGTTCCGCCGACCACGAAGCCGGCACCTTCCAGGGCGTCGATCAGGGGCTGGACTTTCGCCTCGTCCGTGACCATGTACTCGATGTTGGAGCGCAGAGTGAAATGGACATAACCTTCGGCGAACTGGTCACCGATGTCGCAGAGCTTGCGCAGGGTGAAGACGTCCAGGATACGCTGAGTCCCCGCCTTAACCGTCCAGATCTTGTCGCCGCTGTACGCGACATGAAGCAGCACACCCGGACGGGGGTGTTCGTGATATTTCCACTGGCCGAAGTTCTTACGCATCATCGGATGCATGTACTGCCAGGGATCGGGGCATCCGGATTCGATCGGCTCACGCATGTCTGCCATCGCCTTAACTCCAATAATTCAGTCTGATGATAAATCAGTCGCCGGACCCTGGATGCGACCGACATCCGGATCGCACGGATCCGGCGTCGGTCGGCTCGGGTCGTCGACAGGGTCGATGTTCGGATTTACTTGCCGGCCTCGGCTTGACGCTCGAACCAGGCTTCCGCCGCCTCGTCCCAGCCATCCAGACGGATGTAGGAACTCTGACGGGGATGGCTCAGCATGTTTGGATCAGGCTCGATACCGATGCCGTCGAGGAAGTTGGCCAAACCGATGCGCTCGATCATCTCGCCGCAACGTTCGTGCTCCAGTCCGTTCTCCGCCCAGAAGTCGATGATGGTTCCGGCAAGCTCGACCATGGACTCGTAGTCCTCCTCGGTCTCGAGCTTCTTGAAGGGCACCACGACGGTTCCCATCAGATCGCCGATCTTGAGGGTACGCTTACCGCCGATCAGAATGGTCACGCCCTTGTCGTCGCCGGGATGCAGCGCTTTGGGCATCACGTTCAGGCAGTGCATGCAGCGCACGCAGTCACGATTGTTGACAACCAGGGTGTTGTCGTCGGTGAGGCTCAGGGCCTGCGTCGGACAGCGCGTGATCACGTTATCGATGTAGTACTGACGGCCCTTGTCGGCGATGTAGTTCTTGACCTCGGCCTGATCGACCTTCATGTCGTCCCGCCAGGTGCCGAGCACGGCGAAGTCCGAGCGTTCGATCGCATTCTGACAGTCGTTGGCGCAACCGGAGACTTTAAACTTGAACTTGTACGGCAGCGCGGGACGGTGAACGTCGTCGACGAAGTTGTTGACCAGCGCACGATGCGCCTTGAGTTCGTTGGTGCAGGACATCTCGCAGCGTGCCGCGCCGACGCAGGACATGGCCGTGCGCACGCACGGACCGGCGCCGCCGAGATCCCAGCCATACTCGTTGATTTCGTCGAAGAAGTGCTGGGTGTTTTTGCTGTCCGTTCCGATGAACATGATATTGCCGGTCTGACCATGGAAGGTCACCAGGCCCGAGCCCCACTTTTCCCAACTGTCGGCCAGTTGGCGCAACATGCCGGTGGAGTAGTGATTGCCGGCCGGCGGCTGCACGCGAAGGGTGTGGAACTCCTTGGATTTCGGGAATGCCTTACCCACTTCGGAGAAGCGCGGGATAATGCCGCCGCCGTAGCCGAAGACCGAAACCGTGCCGCCTTTCCAATAGCCTTTACGGGTCTCATACGAGTGTTCGAGCTGACCCAGCAGGTCGTTCGTCATCTCGTTGATACGCGGCTCGGGATGCTCGTCACGCAGACGCTTGATGCCCGAGATAAAGCTCGGCCAAGGACCGGTTTCGAGCTGGTCGAGCATCGGTGTACTGTGCTTCTCGATAGCCATTGCGCTGTCTCTCCGAATCGTCATGAACCAGGAAGGGGTCGGGGTCGGTGAGGCCCTCGCCGCGCATGCTCCAGGATCCGCCCCCGCGCGCAAGCGCGCTGGATTCAGTCTGGTGCAGTGGCGCATCTCGTCGATCGTTTCACCGAGCCCCATCGGCATTCGCTAATCTACCGGCTCGTTGGCTCGGCGCCCATTCCACGATTGGGAGGGCTGCTGCTCGACGCTCTATCCCATTCGGGATAGAGACAGCGCAAACACCGTCGCGGGTATCTCCCCGACTTTTTACGGCGAACATGCTTGAGCAAATTGACAGGTGACGTTACTTGTCGGAGGGGCGTAAGTCAACATTCTCTAATATTCAGGTTTGCTCATTCAGGGGGGTACAGAGCAGTGAATAGCCCTTTCGATCTGTCCCAGGATGCGGCCTATCAGGCGTGGAGGAGTCGGAAGCTCGGCCATTACCCCGCTACGGCTGCCGATCTACGGGTGTCGATCGCTCGACTTGACCGTCCCACGCCCACCGAGCTTGACGCGCTACGTGAGCGCGTCGAGCACTTCAACATGGCGTTGGTGCAAGCCCGCCCGGAGCAGATCGACACCGACGCGCTGCTTGCCTTCACGCGTTCGCTCGGCCTCGCGAGAACGGATGCCAATCTCTTCGCCGATGCCTCCGCGATCAGCCGCATCACGGCAACACCTCGCAACTCGGACGCGGAGGGGCACGCGAACCGGCTGAACCCGCAGACCGGCAGGCTGGCCGACTTTATCCCCTACACCAATAAGGCGCTCAGCTGGCATACTGACGGATACTACAACGCCCCGGACGCACAGGTCCGCGCCTGGTGTCTGTTTTGCGTCCGCGCTGCGCGCGGCGGTGGCGACAATGGCCTGATCGACCACGAGATGGCCTACATCCGACTGCGTGACGCATCGCCGCGTCATATCGCCGCGCTCTCCCACCCGCAGGCTTTGACGATCCCGGCTCACACGCAGGACGGTCGCACACTGCGACCGGAGAGTATCGGCCCTGTGTTCTCGTCTCGGGACAGCCGGCTGCATATGCGTTACTCGGCACGCGGACGCAACGTCCAGTGGCGCGACACACCGGACACGCAGGCCGCGCGCGCCGCCTTGGATCGGTTGTTTTCGCAACCCGATGTCATCACGTTCGCTTATAGGCTGAACCCGGGCGAAGGTCTTGTCGCGAATAACGTCCTGCATAGCCGCTCCGGCTTCGAGGACGCGAAGAACCCGGCCGATGCGCGCCTGCTGTATCGCGTGCGCTTTTTGGACGGAATCGCGATTCCCTAAGCCGACGCTCGGAGCCGCATGGACTCAGGACCCAGTCGTCGGGAACGCTGCACTCAGGTGTCGGGCGCAGCTGATTTGCCCTGTCCAGGACTGATCCGGCCGGGCTTCGAAGACTCGGAAGCGCCGCTGCGCAAACCGGGCAAGACAGACCTTATTCATACACAACGACAATGGAGCAGTTGCGGCAACCCATGCTCAAGCTCAGTGAAATTCTGGTTTCGAATCAAGACATCGAGTCGTTTGACGAGCTCGTTCCCGTGATTCAGGCAGTCGCTCGCTCCGGCGAGCGGTTCTTTAGAATGGACGTTAAGCCGCCGTACCCGGATACGCCCGAGAACTGGGAAGATCGCCTTGAGGCCGCGTTCAGCGGACTCATCCGATGAGCGCCGGGGCACGCGGCACAGGGATGAAAACGTTCGACTTCCTCGCCACCCAGATCGCCGACACGGCCGCCGACTCCATCATCAATCGCAGCGCCGAAAACGCCTCGCTTGAGTCACATCTGCAGACACTTCAGGAGCAGTTGAAGAATCTGCTTCACGCCCACGCGCCCGCGCACTCGATTGCCGATGCACGACTGCAGGTTGCCCGCACGCTGGTCAATCTGGAGCGGGGCGAAGAGGCCTGGCCGCTCGGCCGGGAGGCGTTCGATCACTTTATCGCGCACGATCTCTTCGAGCTCGCCGCAGATGCCTGCGATGTCCTCTTTCAGGCCAACCAGAGCGAATCGGTCAGCGCGCTGGGCCAGGGGATCTGGCTGGCGGTCACCTGTCCGATCGATCCTGAATTGACGATCGAGCTGCTGAGTCATGTGATCGAGGAGACGCCCGACGATGCCGACGGCGCAGCCGTGGCCGCGACGACCGCCCTGTTCATCGCTGACGTGCGCGCCCGGGACCGCCAGCGCGACGACCTGATGTTCTTTGCAACCCAGATTCTCGGCACCGTCGCCAGGAGGCATAGCGGGGTCGACTCTCCCGAGCAGTTTGAACAATGGATGGAGCGACTGGAGCTAAAGGAGCCCGAGAAGTTTCTCGTTCGCTTGCGTAACGTGGTCGACGTGCTTGTACAGGACGACTGGTGGTTTGACCGCCAAGCCCTTCAGGAGCGCCTGCCGTTTGCCTGAGACGACACGAACGCGACACAACGAACACCTGACCCACCAGACGATCAAGAGCAGTATCAAACCCCATGATGTTTTGGAACGACGAGGAAAACCCCGACCGGATTCAGGTGCCCGACGACATTCTCGATCTGCTCTTCGGGATCCAGTGCAAGCGTATTCCGGTCGATCACGCCCATGCACTTGCCACCGCGCTGCGCGAGGCCGTGCCTTGGGTCGCGCAGGAACGCGGGGTCGCCGTTCACGCGATCCATGTTGCCGGGTCGCAAAATGGTTGGGAAAGACCGGAGCACGGAACGGACTCCTACCTCCTGGTCTCCCGGCGGACCAAGCTCACCCTGCGCGCTCCCCGCCATCGCGTCGAGGAGCTGTTGCAGGATCTGCCCGGGACCAGACTGGATGTCGGAGGGGAATCGCTCGTCGTCGGCGAGGGCAAGGCAAAACCACTGAGCAAGGAAACCACCTTGTTCGCACGCTATGTGGCACTGGATTTAGCCGAATCGGCACACGACGAGGGCGCTTTTCTGGATGCCGCCGCCCGAAGCCTGACGGATATGGGCATTCGGATTCGCAAGGCATTGTGCGGTAAGACCAATCTGCTTGCGACACCGAACGGGGCCATTCTCACCCGCAGCCTGATGCTCGCCGGCCTCACGCCCGATGAATCCATCCGGCTTCAACAGCAGGGGCTTGGACGTCACCCGCTGATGGGCTGCGGCATCTTCATTCCGCACAAAGGGATCGACTCGCTCAACCCCGGCGAGAACTAACGCCGCCAAGCCGCCCGACAGCCATCCCCGCCCGGCGCGATCCAACCGACTGGCCTGCGCGTCGACGCAAAAAGCATGTGACGCCTGCATCACAAAATCATAAGATTAGGGAGTTGTGATCGACCACTCATGACGGGTGCACCGGCAGCAGCCGGAAGCCCCTTACTAAGAGACAGACGAGAGGAGCAGCTATGGCCATCGAAGTCAACGGCAAAACTGTCGAAACGACCCCGAGCGGTTATTTACAGGATCTCGCGGACTGGAGCGAGGATGTCGCACTGAAGCTCGCCGAGATCGAGGGCATCGAGCTGAGCGACAAGCACTGGGATGTCATCAATTATCTGCGGGACGAGTACAATAACAACGCACAAAACCAGCCCATGGAGCGCGTTGTTCTAAAGGAAATGGCCAAGAAGTGGGGCTCCAAGCCCACCAGCAAGGACCTCTACACCCTCTTCCCTCTCGCCCCGACCAAGCAGGGCACTAAGATCGCTGGCCTGCCGGAAGTGATGCGTAAAGGCGGGTACTAAGTAAGCGACCCGACTCACCCCAGTCTGCGCTCCGCCCCGATGCGCGCTGCGTATCGGGGCGCATCAAGCCTACCCGGCGCCTCGATTGCCGACCAAGAGCGGTTTCGGGCCGCGGCCTGGAACCAGGCTCTGGATCATCATCCTGCGTTCTTGAAGGGCGCACCTAACGGCACTGCCAATCCACCCTGTCCGGCCCGCCCTGCCCGGCTCACGCACCCCATTGGACGGCATCGGCCGCCCCGCACCAACTGGGCTGGATCCCGACACAATTCGTGCGCCCGCCTTGGGCGAGTACCCTGTTGGACGCAGGGTCGACGATTCCGTGCTTGAGCCAGATCAATTATTTCGCTTTGAACGGTCGTCGGCGATTCGTCGGCGACCGATCGCTCTTTACTCCCGCAGGCATCCCGGATATAAATGCGAACAGTTGTTATTTGCATTACTATCAAGCGAGAGTAGCTGACCATGAACCCCATCAAGCCTGTTACCACCCCTGGACTCATTTTCGCCATGTCGACATGGGGCCTGATGACTGCCGTTGTCTTGCCCAGTCACGCCTATGACGTCACCGAGCGTTTCTCGATCGGCGCGGTGCTGGGTGCGGCGGGTCAATGCCAGGAGGGGCTCGGCGGGTCGGTGGACGCCGACGGGCAGAGCCTCGCCGAGGACAGCTGCC
>JBGSKP010000379.1:0-5989 GCA_041741175.1 Thiocapsa sp.
GGCGCCGCTGAGCATCGCGCCGGCGGCAGGCCTGTGCGGGATCGACTATGTGATGCCGGTGGCCAGCGCTCAGGTCAAGTCGAGCCTGCTCCTGGCCGGTCTTTACGCCGAGGGCGAGACCTGCGTGACCGAGCCGGCGCCGACCCGCGATCATACCGAGCGCATGCTGACTGCGTTCGGCTATTCGGTGCGGAGACATGCCGCGAAGGTCTGCTTAACCGGCCGCGGTCGGTTGACCGGCGCTCGGCTCCAGATTCCGGCGGACATTTCTTCAGCCGCCTTTTTTCTCGTGGGTGCCAGCATTGCGCCTGGCTCGGATCTGCTGCTGGAGAGCGTCGGGATCAACCCGACGCGGGTAGGCGTGATCAATATCCTGCGTGCGATGGGCGGGGATATCGAGCTGATCGATCGGCGCACCGCCGGTGGCGAGCCTGTGGCTGATATCCGCGTTCGCTATGCCCGTCTGCGCGGGATTCGGATCCCGGTAGATCAGGTGCCGCTTGCGATCGACGAGCTGCCGGCGATCTTTATCGCTGCGGCCTGTGCCGAGGGCGAGACGCTCCTGACCGGTGCCGAAGAGCTGCGGGTGAAGGAGAGCGACCGCATCCAGGTGATGGCAGACGGTTTGGCCAAGCTCGGTGCCTGCGTCGAGCCGCTGCCAGACGGGATGCGCATTCGGGGCGGTGCCCTGGGATCGGCCGGGGGCTCACCCGGCGATCCGGAATCCGGCACGGCGTCCGCGATCGATGCCCACGGTGATCACCGTGTTGCCATGTCCTTTGCCATCGCGGCATTGCGTGCGAGCGGTCCGGTTATCATCCGTGATTGCGTCAATGTCGAGACCTCCTTTCCCGGTTTCGTGGGACTCGCTGCCGGTGTCGGTCTGAAGATTGAGGAAACGCGTGGTTAAATCGATCGCGGCCCCGGTCATCACCATCGATGGTCCATCCGGAACCGGAAAAGGCACGATTGCCGATCTGCTGGCGGCTCGGCTCGGTTGGCATTGTCTGGATAGCGGGGCACTTTACCGGGTTCTGGGGCTGGCCGCCGAGCGCGGCGGTGTCCTGCTTGAGGATGCGGATGCGGTCGCCCGCATCGCTGCCGGCTTGCCGGTGACCTTCGTCGCGGGCCGGGTCCTGTTGAACGACGAGGAGGTCAGCGATGCCATCCGGACCGAGCAGGCTGGGATGGCGGCTTCGCGGGTCGCCGCACATCCGCCGGTTCGCGCCGCCTTGCTGGAGCGCCAGCGTGCCATGGCCTGCCCGCCGGGTCTGGTTGCCGACGGGCGGGATATGGGTACGGTGGTGTTTCCGCAGGCCCCATTGAAGCTGTTTCTCGACGCGAGCGCCGAGGTGCGTGCGAATCGTCGGTATAAACAGTTGAAAGGAAAGGGGTTGGATGTTAACCTGCCCGACCTTGTAATAGACATCCAAGAGCGGGATGCGCGTGATCGCAACCGCAGTGTGGCGCCGCTGTGCGCGGCCGGGGATGCAGTGGTCCTGGATTCCACGGCGATGTCTATCGATGAAGTGCTCGATCGGGTCCTGGAAGAGGTGAGGCGCGTCTTCCCGGAGCTGATCATTTAAGATGTCGGCAGTGTGCCCCTGTGGAGCCCTGCCGATCCAGTCGGGTCGGTGCCGAATGCGCCGGCCTTTTCATCTCATTCATACCCCTCGTTCCGGATGGGACGGGTTAGCGCGCCGTTCTCAGGATAATTTCATCTCATGACCGAAAGCTTTGCCGAACTCTTTGAACAAAGTCTGAGTACCACCCAGCTTCAGCCGGGCACCATCGTGATCGGAACCGTGATTGAGATCACCTCCGATAACGTCGTGATCAATGCCGGTCTCAAATCCGAGGGCGTGATCCCGAGAATCCAGTTCATCGGCCCCGACGGTCAGCTCGAAGTCGCCATCGGCGACGAGGTCGAGGTGGCGTTGGATGCGGTCGAGGATGGTTTTGGCATCACCCGTCTCTCGCGCGAGAAGGCAAAGCGCTTCGCCGCATGGGATCATCTGGAGAAGGCGTTCGAGGCGGCCGATACCGTCAAGGGTATGATCAACGGCAAGGTCAAGGGCGGTTTCACCGTTGATCTCGGCACCGTGCGGGCTTTCCTGCCGGGTTCCCTGGTGGATGTGCGCCCGGTGCGCGACACCACCTACCTCGAAGGCAAGGAGCAGGAATTCAAGGTCATCAAGCTCGACCGCAAGCGCAACAATGTCGTCGTCTCCCGCCGCGCCGTGGTGGAAGAGGAATACAGCGCCGAGCGTGATCAGCTGCTGAAGAACCTCGAAGAGGGCATGGAGGTCAAGGGTGTCGTCAAGAACCTGACCGACTACGGCGCCTTCCTGGATCTGGGCGGCATCGACGGTCTGCTGCACATCACGGATATGGCTTGGCGTCGCGTCAAGCATCCCTCCGAGGTGGTCGAGATCGGCGACGAGGTCACCGTCAAGGTCCTCAAGTTCGACCGCGATCGTCAGCGCGTCTCGCTCGGTCTGAAGCAGATGGGCGAGGACCCCTGGGTCAACATCTCGCGCCGCTATCCCGAGAGCACCCGCGTCTTCGGCAAGGTCACCAACATCGCCGACTACGGTTGCTTCGTCGAGATCGAGGAGGGTGTCGAGGGTCTGGTCCACGTCTCCGAGATGGATTGGACCAACAAGAACATCCATCCGAGCAAGGTCGTCAACCTCGGCGACGAGGTCGAGGTCATGGTGCTGGATATCGACGAGGAGCGTCGCCGCATCTCGCTCGGCATCAAGCAGTGCGCCATGAACCCCTGGGACGAGTTCGCGGTCACCCACAAGAAGGGCGATCACGTCTCCGGCAAGATCAAGTCCATCACCGACTTCGGCATCTTCATCGGTCTGGACGGCGGCATCGACGGTCTGGTGCATCTGTCCGACATCTCCTGGGACGAAGCCGGCGAGCAGGCCCTGCGTCGCTACAAGAAGGGCGACGAGCTGGAAACCGTCGTGCTGTCGGTCGATCCGGAGCGCGAGCGCATCTCCCTGGGTGTCAAGCAGTTGGATAAGGATCCCTTCTCCAGCTTCGTCGCCCTGCACGAGAAGGGTAGCGTGGTAACCGGGACCATCCTGGATGTGGATCCCAAGGGAGCGACCATTGCCCTGGCCGACGGTGTAGAAGGCTATCTGCGTGCCTCCGAGATCTCGCGCGATCGCATCGAGGATGCCCGCGCAGTCCTGAAGGCCGGCGAGGAGATCGAGGCGAAGTTCCTGGGCGTGGATCGTAAGAATCGCACCATTTCGCTGTCCATGAAGGCGAAGGATGTCGAGGAAGAGCAGGCCGCAATCAAGGGCTACTCACGCGATCCCTCCACGGCGACGACGCTGGGTGATCTTCTCAAGGAGCAGATGGAAGAGGCGCAGCGCGGAGGTTGATCCCGGATCACCTGTATTGCGTGATACCTCTCTAGTCGGGGCCCGTATGCGGGCCCCGCATCCTTTCTCCTGGAGTCGATACCATGACTAAATCAGAGCTGATCGACGTTCTGGCTGCGGCACAGGACCATCTTCCGTACAAGGATGTCGAAGAAGCGGTTCGCAAAACACTCGATCGGATGAGCAGCGCACTCGCTACGGGGGAGCGCATCGAGATCCGCGGGTTCGGAAGCTTTTCATTGCACTATCGGCCACCCAGAATCGGGCGTAACCCAAAAACGGGCGATTCAGTCGCGTTGGCGGGGAAGTACGTGCCGCATTTCAAGCCGGGCAAGGAACTCAGAGACAGAGTTAATCAGGCCTTTCAAG
This sequence comes from Thiocapsa sp., assembly GCA_041741175.1. Classification (GTDB taxonomy): domain Bacteria; phylum Pseudomonadota; class Gammaproteobacteria; order Chromatiales; family Chromatiaceae; genus Thiocapsa. The sequence goes on from JBGSKP010000379.1 coordinate 3,774, forward strand.
ACGAACAGCCAGCGCCGGACGAGGATCGCATTCCCCTCGCGGCGGCCTCGCGCTGAAATAATCCGCTTGGGCGCCGCATCGTGCGGCGCGCTCTCAACGGCCGAGCGACAGCTGCATCGTCGGTTCGGACCGGTTCGTAGAGATCGGCATAAAAATCGTTTACGCTCGTTGTGTGCGTCGCGCCTTCGCGTTTCCAAAATCAGCATCGAATTGACTCCGTCGCGGCGAGCCCCTCGCTTGGTCGCTCGCCGAGTTGGGTCAGGATCTTCACCAACTCGGACCTGTTCAGCGGTTTGGTCAGATAACCGTCGACGCCGGACGTCATCCCTGCCGCCCGTTCATTGGGTAAGACTGCGGCCGTCAGGGCATGGATCGGTGTTCGTCCGAGCGCCGGGTTGCCTGCTTCACGCACGCGGATCAAGCGCGTCGCCTCCAGTCCGCTCATCAGGGGCATCTGCATATCCATCAGGACCAGGTCGTAGCGGACGCGATCGAACCAATCCAGCGCCTCCTGGCCGTTGTTGGCGAGGTCGACCGTATGTCCCCAGTTGGCAAGCAACTTGAGCATCAGCTTCTGATTGACCAGGTTATCCTCGGCCAACAGGATCTTCAGCGGTTGCATGGTCTGCGTCGTTGGCGGCGAGTCGGTCGGCGCCGGCACTGACCCGCTCGGGACAGCAGATGCCGCCATCGGCGTACCCAAGACGCACAGGATCGACTGCAAGAGCTCATCCTGTGCGACCGGCTTGCTGAGCAGCGCGCCGATCCCGAGCGCGCGACAGCGCTCGGCTTGATCTCCAGGGCTGCCCGAAGAGAGCATGATCATCGGCATGTCCTGATAGCGGCGCGTCCTGTTGAGAACCTCAACCACCTCAAGGCCGTTCATGCCGGGCATCTCGTAGTCGATCAACAACAGATCGAACGGCGGCGTATCCGGATCTTCCAGCAGGCGCAGCCCTTCCATGGCGTCGATCGCCTCGGTTAGATGCAGGCCCCAGTGCACCAGACTGCGACCGATGACCCGCCGGTTGACCGCGTTGTCGTCGATCAGCAGGACGCGCTTGCCGCCCAGATTGGCGGGCTGCGGCTGGGTGCTTTCGCGGTGGCTCAAGCCGAACGGCAGGGTGAGCGAGAAGGTGCTGCCCTGGCCGAGCGTGCTCTGGACCCGGATATGTCCGCCCATCAACTCGGCCAGACGCGTGGAGATGGTCAGTCCCAGCCCTGTTCCGCCGAAACGACGCGTGATTGAGCCATCCTCCTGTGAAAACGCCTCGAAGATCAGGCGCTGGTTGTCGGCAGAGATCCCGGTGCCGGTGTCGCGAACGGCAAACTGCAGTTCCATCTGATCCGTGGTGAGCGTCCGGGCGTCCAGCGTCAGCGCGACCTCGCCGCGATCGGTGAACTTGATTGCATTGTTAAGCAGATTGATAAGGATCTGGCGCAGGCGTCCGGGGTCTCCGATCACCCGTTGCGGTGCGCCTGGCGACAGGTCACAGAGCAGCTCCAGAGGCTTCTCCCTGGCCTTGATGGCGAGCGATCGCATCACCTCCTTGACCAGGGCATGGAGATCGAAATCGATCGATTCGACGGCCACCTTCCCGGCCTCGATCTTCGAGAAATCCAGGATGTCGTTGATGATGACGAGGAGCGCGCTCGCGGAGCTTTTCACGATGCCGAGATAATCGCGTTGTTCATCGGTCAGCCTTGTCTCCAGGGCCAGATCGGTCATCCCGATGATCCCGTTCATCGGGGTGCGAATCTCGTGGCTCATCGCGGCGAGAAAATCCGATTTGGCGCGGCTGGCCTCCCTGGCGCGGGTCGCACTGGCCTTGAGCGACGCGGTCATGTCTTCCAGTCGCCTGGTGTTCTCGCGCAGATCCCGTTCGAGTGCCTCCCGGCGTGCAATCTCCTGCGACAGCCGACGATTCTGATCCTCCGATTGGTGGCGCAAACGATCCGCTTCGGCATATTTGGCCTGGAATCGGATCGCCTTGAGTCGCATCCGATCGAAGGCGATCGTGGCAAACAGCAGGATCAGGGGAAAAACGCCGAGTGAGTACAGGAAGCGTCTGGAGCTTAAGTGACCGTAGACGGATGCCTCCGTCATCATGGTAAGCAGCGACAGGGGCGTCCCGGCGACTGCGCTGTGCACGGCCAGCCAATCGGCCAGCGCCTGCGGGTGACCGGGGAGCGAGCGGATGGGCAACAGCTGGTCC
>JBGSKP010000380.1:0-6691 GCA_041741175.1 Thiocapsa sp.
GCCGTCAGCGCCGAGCAGAATGATCCGCGCGCGCATCACAAGACTTTGCGGCGCGCTGCGCTGGCGCACGATGGCCTCGAGACGGCGGCGGGGTTTGTTGGTCAGGTCGATGGGGGCAGCCACACAGCGGGCCATGACGAACGCGTCGACACATCTGATGTTTAACATGCCCATCATGTTACCGTGCATACGTCACAAACGGCATCAGGATTTCCACTCTGCAGCACTAGCGGTTACCTGGGCAGGCTTCGCACCTGCAAGATAACGCGGCCTTGCCAGGCCGCAACAAATGGTGACCCCGGTCCCTAACCACAGTCCCTTGTGTAAGCCAGCTAAACGCCAGCGTTCAACGGCGCGAGCCTTCGAGCATCCACTGGAACGTATTGTTGCCGGGCCCGAGCAACTTCACTCGGTGCGAACGAGGGCCGGCGCGACCCACTTCCCGTCGAGGGCGTCGGCCTTGGGAATGTACAGACGCATGATCACGGAAAAGGGCCCCTTCGGGGCTGGCAGCCAATTGGCTTCCTTGTCCTTGCCCGGTGATGCGTTCTGCACGTATAGGGTCAGGCCACCATCGGCGTCGCGTTTGAATTGCGCGAGCATGGTCGAATTGAGCAGGTAGCGGGATATAGGGTTGGCGACCAGCCACTTGTTCGGTTCGTCGTACATGGTGAGTGACCAGAAGGCGTCGACCGGTGGTTCCTGGCCGGGGGCGAAGCGCAGGGTGTAACGGCTATCGCCCGAGAGCGGCTTGCCGTTCGCGTCGGCGTAGTAGGCCGGATACATGGCCTCCTGCTTGGAGTTTCCGTAGATGCCGAGCACGGCCGCCAGCATGCGATAGGTGTAGTTGTTCTTGAGGTAGTCGCGCGTGCCGAACAGGTCGCCGGATGCAAGCTTGCCTGCGACGATCTGCTGTTTCGTGGCTTCGTTCTCGGCCCAGGCATCGGCGATACCCTGCTCGATGGCCTCCCTGATCTCGGGCGAAAGGCTGTTGACGTCGAACTTCCTGCCAGCGCCGACATTGATGCTGGCGAAACGCGCCATCAGTGCGGTTTCGGAAGGATGGACCGGCGCGAACTGCAGGCCGAAGTTGAGGCTGTTGAAGAACTCCAGCGACGATTTTTGCTCGGCCGCCGACAACGGCTTCGGGAAAGCGATCGCCGGCGCCTGCACCGGCGCGGGCTGCCCGAGGAACACCGACAGAGGCTGCACGACATACTGCGACTGGATCCTCTTGACGTTCTCCAGGTCATCGGGATTGAACAGCTGGGCACGGAATTGCGCCGATGCGATATTGGTCTCGCTGTGGATGACCTTGGTGATGCCCTTGGGCGTTTCCCCCTTCCACGACGGTCCCGCGACCATGTAGCTGCCGCCGCCGTTACCGGTGGTTCGCGTGCCCAGATAGGCGAAGTTGTGGGTGTACAGGTCGATCAGTTGCAGGCTCCAGTAACGCTCTTTGGGAATGGCGGGCACGGTGAAGACGATGGGCTCGGTGCGAAGGTCCAAGCCGATCCAGGAGTACGGCGTGTCCGAGTTGGGCGTCTGGATTGCCCTGTCGTCCGGGGTGAACACCCGCGGGATGTTGAACAACTGGTTGTAGGGCGCCTTGTATTCCGGATTCGACCGGTCGGTGAAGTACGCGTACTGCACGCGCAGGTTGTCGACCATCGGATAGCCATAAACATAAGCTTCCTTGGCGATCACGCGGGCCCCCTCTGGGGTGATGCTTGATTGTGCGTGCACGGGTACAGCTAGCAGAAGCGCAATGAATGCGATCGACGAGCATAAGGCCTTCAAGTGGAGTGCCATGTCAGTTGTCTCCCGCTGCAAAGGGAAATCGGCCAGCTTCGGTTGAGCGGCGGCGCGGAGCGCCGGCGGCTGCTACCGGTTGTTACTTGCCCGTCAGGGTTGGTCATGCAACTGGGTGGCGATTGCGCTCGGCCACCACAATGTTCCTACCTAACCGGCATTACCTTGGGCAACTCGTAGCGCCCGTCCAGCACCGACGGTCCTGGCCGGTAGACGCGCATGAGGAAGTTCCAGCCTTCTGTGACGTCCACCCGGTTCGGCACATTGCCGCAGCCTTCCTTCGATCCGAAGTACACGGTGAAGCTACCGTCGCCGTTCAGCTGGACGTTCTTGGAGTTGACCACTGCGTTCTCGCTCTTCATGTAGCCGTCCCTGCCATAGACCGTGATTGACCAAAAGGCCTGATTCTCTGGCACCGTGTAGGTGGCCCTGTGGCAGACGCGGTAGGTATGGTCGCCGCTGAAGTTCAAGTAGGTGGCGTCCCACTCCGGGTTCAAGCCCCACGCTGCCGCCGCGGCAATGTGGCGCGTCTTCTCGTCGACCTTTCCGCGCGGCCCCATCATTCCCTTCCAGCTCTTGTACTGGGCGGAGTCCTTCTCGTACTGCTCGGTCAGGGCTTTCAGCGATGACGCTTCCCATTTCATCGGGGGCAGCGGGTCGGCGCTGTTCGCCTTGATGACGACGGCGTCCTGCAGCTTGTTGGCCAGCGCGATGTCCGCATCGTCCTTGGGGTTGAACACTTGGGTTCGGACGACGACGGCCAGGTACTTCGTGTCTTGCGGCAGGTCATAGGTACCGGGGGCGTAGTAGACGGCAGGCGCGTAGTGGTCGTTGTCAACCAGCAGCACCGACATGAATCGACCCGGCGGCAACGGCGGCACTGTCACGGTCGCACCCTTCGAAGTGTCCACGATGGACGCCGAATACAGAGTGTCCAGATTCATTCTGACCACTGTCTGCTGGTCCAGCGGCGTCGGCTTGCGGATGTAGAACCAGCGGTTGACACCGCCGGCCTGCTGGCTGATGTTGTGGAAGGTTCGGTCGGTCTCGGCGCGGATGTAGGTGTCAGGGGTAACCTTGACCGTGCCCGCCGTCTGGGCTTGCGATGTGGCGATCGAGCAGACCGCAACGACGATGCCAAGTAGGTACTTCTTCACTGTTGATCTCCTCTGTGTTTTGATGGCCAGCTAACGCTGAGCGCACACACGGTGCGCGAAAGGAAAGTTTACGATTCGAAATTGGAAGGCATTGGCGCCGGCAGCCCGGTGCTTGATGTCACCTGCTCGCCGCGCGCGAAGCGGTAGGCATCCTCGGGACCCAGGGTGTTGCCGATCATACCGGCGTCGGTGGAATAGGACGTGTGCAGGTGGGTATCGCCGAAGAAGACCCGATTGGGGAAGGTCTGCTCCGGAAAAGGTGAATAGGTGCGATCCCCTGGCAGCGTACCCGGGGCGTCGTCGTAGGCCAGCGCCGAGCTTGTCAGGATCAGGGCTCCGACGGCCGCCGGAATTGCAGATTTGTTGAAGATTATGGAACGGCCCTCAAGCCAGCGAACGCGTCACGCCGGGACGGAGTCCCGACGTGAGCGTGGACGGGAAAACAGTGCCCAGCCGATTGCTCAGCGGGAACCAGACTCGTACATCGCGCCCATCATGGCATCGATGTCCACATCGAAGCTCTTCTGACGCGGCGGATACTCGGCCAGTGACTGCATGAAACGCCCGACTTGCTGTCCGGCCGCACCGAGGAGCCAGGAGCGGTTCTCCTGCCACTCGTCGAAGCCCCTGGCCTCGTGGAAGCGCTCGAATGGGTCGAGCTTGAGGTTGGTAATGAGGGGTGTCGTCAGGTCGTTCTGCATGCCGTTGAACCACTTGTCCTGGCTCTTGAACAACAGCTTCCAGGGTCCGTAGCGCAAGCCGTGCAGGGTGTTCTCGGTGAAGTAGTAGAACTCCTTGCGTTCGCTGGGGCCCTTCCCGGTAAGCAGGGCGCTCTGGTCGAAGCCATCGAGATGAACCTTGTAGGTCATGTCGCCGACCGTGATGCCGTCCAACAGTTTGGCCTTCGAATCGGCTTGACCGAGTAGGGAAAGGATGGTGGGCAGCCAGTCCTCCATGGTCATGAACTCGCCCGTGGCCATGCCGGCCGGGATCACCCCCGGCCATTTCACCATCATCGGCACGCGAAACGCGCCCTCGTAACCGCCCACACCTTTCTCGCCCCGGAACGGCTGGTTGCCTCCGTCCGGCCAACTGTTGGAGGCGGCGCCGTTGTCGGTGGAGAACATCACCAGGGTGTTGTCGGCGACGCCCAGCTCGTCGATCAGTGCGAGCAGTGCGCCGACATCGTCATCCAGTTCCATCATGCCGTCGGCATAGATCCCCAAGCCGCTCTTGCCGTTGTATTCAGGAGAGAGATTGGTCCGGTAGTGCATACGCGTGGTGTTGTGCCACACGAAGAATGGCTGGTCGGCCTTGACCGCGTCGGTGATGAAGCGCTTGGACTCCTGAAGCACCTCCTCGTCCAGCGTGCGCTGGCGCTCCCGTCCGAACGGCCCCTTGTCTTCGATGCGCTGGGTGCCGTCCGGGTTGGCCCGGGCATGGATCACCCCGCGCTGGGAGAAGTGCTTGGCGACCTCCGGGTTCTTGGGGAAGTCGTACTGCTCGACGTACTCGCCGGCATTGAGGTGATAGAGGATGCCGAAGAACTCGTCGAATCCGTGGGCGGTCGGCAGGTGCTCGTCGAGGTCGCCGAGATGGTTCTTGCCGAACTGGCCGGTGGCATAGCCCATGGGCTTCAGGAGCTCCGCCAGCGTCGGGTCCTCCTTCTGCAGGCCGATGGGCGAGCCGGGCAGGCCGACCGTGCTCAGCCCGGTGCGGATCGGATACTGGCCGGTGATGAAGGCGGCGCGGCCCGCGGTGCAGGATGCCTGGGCATAGTGATCCATGAAGATCATGCCCTCGTTGGCGATGCGGTCGATGTTCGGGGTCGAGCCGCCCATCATGCCGCGGTGATAGGCGCTGATGTTCCACATCCCGACATCGTCGCCCCATATGATCAGGATGTTCGGCTTGTCGGTCTGGGCACTGGCCGTTAGGCTCAGGCCCATTAGGAGCAGGGCAGCGGCACTAAGCCACTTCACGAGGCGCGGTTGCGACATTCGAAATTTCCTCCTTCAGCAGAGACCAGTTTGCTCTTCGCTAACTCTGGCCAGATAGACAAATGCTACAGAAGCACGCTAGGCTTCCTTATGCAGTTTCCGCACATTTGACCAAGCGAGAGACTCAGTAATTTGGGCACATTCGGCGCCAGTGATCCCGAGCTACGATCCAGCCCATTGGTGCAGGTCGGGGGTTTCACGTCGGAGGATCCCTGGGTCCAGGAACAGGCCGCTGCTCCATGGGATATCGCGGTGACCCCACTCTCCCGCGGTCAGTACAGTCAAGAGCTGACCTCTCTCGCCAGCCCCGGGTTGATCCTGTATCGGGAGCATCACCGCACTCGGACGCGGATCCAGGGCCTGTCGCCGCCGGGCATGTTCGGATTTGGTGTTCCACTGCGGGTGGGCAGCGGTGCCCGCTGGTGGGGGGCACCGCTGCACGAGCGAGGGCTCCCCGCCATGATGCCTGGCGGCATGCATGTCGAGCTAGCACCCGGCCAGCAGCACTTGGTTGCCCTCATCGACCTCGGACTCTTTCTCGACAGCGTGCCGGACGACCTGCGAGCGGCCATCGAGAGGGCAACCTGCCGGCATGTGCTTCCGGCCTCGGGCTCGGCGGTCGTCCAGCTAGGCGCGACGCTCAACGCCCTGCTGGACGGGGCAAACGCCAACCCCCAGGCGCTATGCCACCCAAACGCGGTGCGCTCCATGGAGCAGGATCTGCTGGCGGCGTTCCGCCGGTCCCTGACGCTTCCGATACCAGCTCCGAGGTGTGTCGGGCGCGCCGTCCGCCAGCGCGGTCTGCAACGGGCGGTCGAATACCTGCGAGCCACGGATCCAGGATCGGTCACGGTCGCTGACCTGTGTACCGCGGCATGCGTCACCGAGAGAACCCTCCAGTACGCCTTTCGCGAGACCTTCGGCTTGGGCCCGCTCGGGTTCCTCCACTTGCGCCGGTTCCACGTAGCTCGAAGAGACCTGCTCGCAGCCGACCGCGAGACCTCAATGGTGAAACAGATCGCGCAGCGCAACGGTTTCTACGAGATGGGCCGCTTTTCGGTGCGCTACAAAGCGCTGTTTGGCGAATCGCCCTCCGACACGCTAAAGAAGCCGACGCAGGCGTCTCAATCCCATCTGCGGCCTTAGCAAGGTTTTTGTCTGTTATGGACGCATCCCCCTCGCTTGCCGAACGAGCGCCAGCGATGGGTTCCGCCTTGTGAACTTCTTTTACCCCAGGCACTAGCCGCTTCAGTTTCCGGCGTTGAGCCGTCGCCGGGGATCGATCGGTTATCGGGTGGGTTGGTAGGACACTCACGGTTCTTGAGTATCCCGAAGGTTTGTGCCCTTCTTGCCACAATAAGGATTGGCAAGACGCTCTCGGTTGGTCCGCTTACGACCGTTGCCGCCCGCTGCGGCGCACCGAGACGGGTGTCCGCAATGCGTCCGGAGCCGCAGCTCGACAGGATAGGTTCGAGCGGCAGCTTCTGGCTGCTCGAGGCTAGCCCGATACTTGAGGCCAGTGACCGTTATTGGGGCCGAACCGTCGCCGACCTCGGCGAGGCGACAGACAGCAAGACGCGTATTGCGGTCGCTGACGCTCACGCTGCAGATAGGCTGGTTACGATCCAAAACGGTCCGTTAATGCACGACCCCGAGTGGCTGAAGACCATTGTGAAGTCGACGTTAAGACGCAGGCGTGAATCAAGCACAGATCAGATCAGA
>JBGSKP010000381.1:0-2065 GCA_041741175.1 Thiocapsa sp.
TGGTGCGCAGCCCGACGCTGGTACGTATGCGCGAGTTGAGCCGGCTGGGTCGCGAGACCGATCTGCGCCGCGAGTGGCGCGAGCTTCTGCAGTACCTGGATGGCCCCGACCTGCTGGCCGCCGCCTATGTGGCGGACGTCATGCACTGGCACGATCAGGCTGTGCCGGCTTTGGCGCAATCGGGCTATTGGGACGATCTGGCGCTGCGATTCCCGGTGCAGCATCGCGCCCTGGTCGATGAGCCGGCGTGGCAGCTTGGTGTCGAGCCCGACTGGATCCTCGCGGTGATTCGCCAGGAGAGCATCTTCGCAAGGAGCCTGGCCTCACACGCCGGGGCGATCGGATTGATGCAGATCTTGCCGGAAACGGCGCTCGAGGTTGCGCGGTCGCACGATCTGGATCCGCCGTCGCGCGGAGATCTGCTCGACCCGGCACTCAACATCACACTGGGCACGGCCTATCTTGCGAGGATGCGCGATCGATTTGGTCACGTCGCGCTGGCGACGGCGGCCTATAATGCCGGTCCTGCGCGTATTGCGCGCTGGTTGCCGGACGCCTGTCTCGAGGCTGATCTGTGGATTATATCGATCCCCTTTCCCGAGACGCGTCGCTATGTCGAACGTGTCCTGGCCTATCGGGTGATCTATGGTGCGCGTCTCGGCCTGCCGCCGACACGCCTGTCCGATTGGCTTCCTCCCGTGCCCGGCGCGGGTTTTTACGGGCTCTGAACCGATTACCCATGTCGAACGTCCTGTTTCGCTCTATTCTGGTCCTTGCCCTCTGCCTGACGGGGGCGGTCGCGCCCGCCGGTGCAGACGACACCCGTTCGGCGATGGCCGACGCCATGGTGCGCATGATGGAGGCCATGGGCCTGTTCGGCAGCACCGCCGGTTCCTTCTCCAGCGCCCCGCAGGGCGGGCCTAATCCGATGGGCATGCCGGGCTGGTCGCCCGGTATGCCGACCGTTCCAGGTATGCCGACTGTTCCGGGTATGCCCGGCGTGGGCTCGGTCCCGATGCCCTTCTCCGGAGCGGCGCCGATGGATCCGACTAAACAGATGGATCAGATGGGTCAGATGATGGAGCGCTTCTCCTCCGGCGCACCCGCGGGCGGGGGCGGGGCTTGGCTCGCGGGTCCACTGGAAGGAATCTGGGAGGGCAGCGACGACGGTCTTCTGATCGTCCAGGGTGAGCGCTACCGCCTCTATGCCCCGCTGAGCGGCTATATCGAGGGCGATATCCGTGTGCGGGGAGAGCGCATCGAGCTGAGCAATCAACGCGAGAGCTTCACGCAGGAGTTCGAGTACGCGCTGGATCAGGGCCGTCTGGTTCTGCGCGATCGGCAAGGCCAGATCTATCTCTATCGCCGACTTGTCCTGAACGCAGGCAAGGGGATCGACAGGAGCGGTGACGCGCAACGACGCCAGTAAGGCGCTGGCCAATTCTCGCTTACCGGGCACATGTCTGGACGCGCCCCGAGGATGTCCGCCCGACGCGCCTTAAGTCGCCAGGCGGACGGCGACCAACAGGAGAAGGACGCCGAACAGTCGCTTCAACAGGGCGACCGGCAAGCGGTGCGCCAGAGCGGCACCCAGGGGCGCAGTGGGCATGCTGGCGAGCAAAATCGCACCGACCGCGGGCCAGTAGACAAAGCCCGTGCTCGCCTCGGGCAGTCCCTCCCGTCCCCAGCCCACGATCATGAAACCGATGGCGCCGGCGATTGCGATCGGCAGACCGCAGGCGGCCGATGTGCCTACCGCCTTGCGCAGATCCAGTCCGCGGTGACTCAAAAAGGGCACGGTCAGGGTGCCGCCGCCGATCCCGACCAATGCCGAGAGTGTCCCGATCCCGCCACCCGCCGCCCACATGCCGCCGGGGCCGGGCAGGGGACTCTCGCGTTGGGTCTTGCGCGGAATGAGCATGCGCAGGCCGACAAAGGTCAGGAAGAGTGCAAAGAGACGCGTCAGCCAGATGTCGGGGATGATCCCCGCCAGGGCCGCGCCGAACCAGGCACCGATCACGATCCCGGGCGCCAGGCGGACAACCAGATCCCAGCGCACCGCGTG
>JBGSKP010000382.1:0-10603 GCA_041741175.1 Thiocapsa sp.
GCCTCGAAGCGGTCGGCTAGCTCGGCGGAGCCGGGTCCCTTCAACCGCAGACGCAGCGGAAAGCCGGTCTGGTCGCTGGCCTGATCGCCGGTCATGGGGCCAGGCGTCACCAGGTCGCCGACCAGCGGGCGCAGCAGCTCGCCGCGGTCCCACAGTCGAAGCAGTTGAGCCTTGATGTCTGCCGCCGTCGTCCAGCTCATGCCATCAGACCGGCAACCGGCTCGACCTTGCGTGCCCGCGATTCCTCCCGATACTCCTCGATCGTGAGGTTGCGCAGCTTGGAGTCGCGTCCGCCCTCGTTGTGCACGAAGCCGACGCTCGACACGAACGGCTCGATGATATGGATCTTCTGCAGCGGTGTGACGATGAGCAGTTGCAGATTGAGCTGCTGGAACAGCCTCAGGCCGTACTGAGCCGACTCGTCCGAGCCGCGCCCGAAAGCCTCGTCGATCACTACGAAGCGGAAGGAGCGCGAGCGTACCGCGCCCCATTCCAGCCCGAACTGATAGGCGAGACTCGCCGCCAGAATGGTATAGGCGAGCTTCTCTTTCTGACCGCCCGACTTGCCGCCCGAGTCCGAGTAATGCTCGTGCTCGGTACCGTCCTCGCGCCAGCGCTCGCTCGCGGCGAACAGGAACCAGTTGCGTACGTCGGTCACCTTGGCGGTCCAGCGTTTGTCGAGATCAGTTTGTCCCTCGCGGCCGCGGAAGCGCTCGATGATCGCTTTGACCTCCAGAAATTTGCTCTCTGAATATTGCGTGTCCTCCGAGCCGGTTAGCGAACCCTCGGTACAGGCCCGCAGGGCGGACTGGAAATCGCGGATCTCGGCGTCCGGGCTGATCTGGGTCTCCAGGGCGATATAGCGTCCGGGGTTGTAGTCGATCTGGGTGAGCGACTCGTTGATACGGCCGATGCGCTCCTTGATGGTCTCGCGCTCGCGTGCAAGCTGTGCGTTGAAGTTGGCGATCTCGTTGATCGTATTGACGTTCAACAGCTCCTTGAAACGGGCCTCGAAGCGCGGAAGGTCGTCTCGGCCTAACTGATCGAGCTGGTTGCGGTACTCGAATGCCGCTTCGATGCTGGCGTCCAGCTCCTGAGTCTCAAGCTTGAACGCCTCCTTGTAAGCCATCATCGCGGTGATGACGCGATCGCGCAGTCCCCTGATTTTGCGCTCTTCGGTATCGATCCGGTTCTGCAGCCAGGCGCGCATCGCCTGCTCGCGGTTGTCGCAGGACTCCACGGTCAACTGATGCTCGCCCAGCGCCTCGGGACGCATGGCCTCGAACTGCTCGGTTAGATCCTCCAGGGGCGCATCGACGGGGGAGGGTGCCTCCGGCGTCTCGGTCTGCGTCGGTGGGCTGCGCGCCGCCTCGATGAGGTCCTGCGTCTGTTGCCGGAGTGTCTCGGCATCCTCGCGACGCTGCTCGATTCGGGCCCGATTGGCTTTGCCCGCTTCCAGCTCGGTCTCGATCGCGGCCAGTGCCGCAGCGGCCTCGCCCAGACGCGCGTTGAGCTGTGCCAGGAGATCGGACGTTGTTTCCAGGCGCTGTCGCTCATCACTCAGGGTGGCGATCTCGGTGGCGATCGACGCCCAGTCCAGCTCGTTGAAGTCGCCAAACTCCTCCAGCCGCGTCAGCGCGTTCAGACGGCTGCTCAGCGTCTTGCGCTCGGACAGCAGCCCGGCGGTCAGTGTGCCGATCTGTGCCAGACGGGTTTGCAGCAGACGGCGTTTTGCCTCCAAGGCGTCGATCTTGCCCACGTTGGTCCAGCCCAGGACATAGCGGCTGCGGTCGTCGATGCGATGCCGGTCGTCTTTCTCGTGCCGCCCGGTTGGGTCTTTGATCTGGCCAGCAGGGGTGATGGCGCGAGTCTCGCGTCGGAACTGTTCCTGTGTGGTACAGCAGGCGACGTCGAAACGGTGTGCCAGCTCGCGTTCCAGCCAGTCGTAGAAGGGCGAGTCCGGTTTGACGGCGAGCTTGCGCACCAGTGAGTCGCGGTGCAGGTCGGGCAGATCGCCGCGCCTCCGGGTGCTCACCTGGGCACGCACGTGGAAGTAGACCAACCGGCCGCTTAGATGGCTGCGATCCACCCACGCGGCGACCGCCTTGTAGGCGGTGTCCGGCACCAACAGAGACAGGCCGAAGCCGCGCATCAAACGCTCGATCGCGCCTTCCCAGTCGTGTTCCTCATCGCGCACCTGGAGCAGCTCGCCGGCAAAGGGCATCTGCTCCTCGGCGAGCCCGAGCGCCTCGCAGAGCGCGGTGCGAATCCGGATCTGCCGATCGTCGATATTGCTGCGGCGCCGCTTCAGGCTGTCGATTTCGCCCTGCAGGGCGTCGTGCTCGGATTTACCCTGCCTCAGGGTGACGCCGTGCTCGGTCAGCTCGTTCTGCAGATCGATATCGCGTGTCTGTAAGCCCTCGCGCAGCGCCTGGAGCCGACGCCGCTGCTCCAGAAAGGCCGTCTCGTCCGACGCAGGTGCTTCGTCGAGGCTACCGGTCAGCTCGGCATAACGGCGCGCCTTGCCCTGCCGGGCGTCGCGCAACGCCTCCAGTTTTCGGATCTCGGCGGCCAGACGTTCAAGCCGATCACCGCCGTTTTCGGCGACGGCGCGCTTGAGTTCGTCGACCTGGACACGCTGATCCTCGCGGCGGCCATCCAGCCGCCTGACCAGGGCATCGATCCGCTCCCAGTCTGCGTTGAGATGAGCGATCCGCTTCTCCAGCAGTGCCAGCTTCAGGCCGGCGAAATAGGCCCGTAGTCCGTCCCGACACCGCCGGAGCCGATCGACCTCGCCGATCAGGCGACTATGGCGGTCGCTATCGGCGACCAGCGGGGTCAGCATCTCGACCTGACGTTTGGCTTTGAGCACCGCCTCATGGGCGCGGTTCAGATCGTCGAAATGGGTGATCAGGGCGCCGATGCGGGGTCCGACCTCGAAGGGTTCGAGCATGTGGCTGCGGACGAAATCGGTCAGATTGCCGACCGACTTCATCGAGACGGTCTGATGGAACAGCTCCAGTGCCTGATCGTTCTCGATGCCAAAGCGGCGCCGAAACCAGGCGGCGTATTTCGGAAAGCTGTCCTCGACCTCCGCCCCGGCGCGCCGCAGCCGCTTGCGCAGTTGTGTGATGTCCGATCCGAACTGACCAAAGTCAGCCGCGATCGAAAGATCACGCTCGGCGCCGACAAAGAAGCGCGCCGGCTGGCCCTGCGCCTCCTTCATCCAAAAGACCTGGGCCAGCGTCACCGTCTGGTCATAACCCGCGTTGTGAAAGACGCCGAGGATCACCGAGTAGCTGTTGGGATCGCGCAGACTCACGGGTCTGGCGGTCCCGGTGACCTCGTTGCGCTCGGACTTGTAATGCCCCAGCACATAGGAGCGCAGGGTGCGTTCCTTGCTGTCCGCGCCCGCCGCCTTGTTGTAGGCGATCCGCTGAGCGGGCACCAGCAGGGTCGTAATGGCGTCCACCAGGGTCGACTTGCCTGAGCCGATATCTCCGGTCAGCAGGCCGTTCTTACCCTCGAGCCGTAAGGTCCAGATGTGCTGATCGAAGGTGCCCCAGTTGAAGACCTCCAGACGGGTCAGCCGAAAGCCCGAGAGGCGATCGTCGGCGACGAAATCCAGGTCGAGGGTCTGTGGGTCTGTCATGCTTCGAATTTCACGTCTCGTTAGTCGAATTCAGATGTGACCGATAGGTCTCCAGTTGCGCGTCGTAATCAGCCAGCCATTGCGCATCGACAAATGCCTTCAGGATGCGTCGCACCTCGTAGCTGGCTGGGCCGCTGGTCGTCCCGCCGGCGGATTTGAGCCGGCGCAGAAACCCCAGTTCCACGACCTTGTTGATGTGGGTCTCGATCTGATCGATGAGCCTGGCCTCGTTGCTGCTCTCGGGCAGGAAGACCCGAATCAGCTCGACGATCTCGTCTCGCATAAGCACCAGCCGGGTGTCGGTTCCGCTGGCGTCGAATTCAGCCAGCTTTTTGCGCAGCAGGGCAAGCAGCAGGCTGACTGGAAAGGCGAGCGGGCGACGCGCGACCAGGCGCGGGAGCTTGGACGCGGACTCCTCATCGTCCGTCTCCGACCGGCTTTTCAGAAACGCGTAACCCTCGGCTTCATCCAGCACCAGCTCTAGACCCAGCACGGCGACATAATCCCGCACCCGCGCCTGCAGGCCGAGCAGCCAGCCCCAGAGACGCTCGTCAGCCTCGCGATAGATGACCTCTTTGAGCAGGCCGATCACCAGGGTGGACAGATCCGCGTTGGCGGCCGGGCCGGGTGTGTCGTCGGCCGGTCCTGCATCGATATCCATGGTCATCTCATCCGGTCTCATCCGATCCGGTCTCATCGCAGGGATCGCGTCGCAGGGACATCATCGGACAAAGATCACGCGCGGCAGGCGCGCCGCCTTGCGCACCGGCGCCCCATCGGAGGCGACGGCCTCCCAGGTGATCACTTCGGGCCGGGTCTCATCGACCGTCGTTCTGAACGCCTCATTGCCCAACTGCAGATAGGCCACCAGTTCAGCCAGGCCCTGCTGCAGCGGCTGGGTCTCCGTCAGCTCGCGCAACGTGACCTGAGAGTGTGCCTGCAAGGCATGGCGGATATGGCGGGCGAGCTGGGCGCGGTCGACCACCACCTGCGAATAAAGCACATCGGCATCCAGATCGGCCTCGCCGGCCTCCAGGACCAGATCCGCAATCCGCGGCTTGAAGGGTGGTGTGAACAGAGGCCGCTCCATCGGCAGCTCGATCGCGGCGGCGCAGTCGGCGATCTGCATCACCTCGCCTACGGGCTGGCAATCGCGCAACGCTAGCGCCTTGGCCTCAATGCCGTGCAGGATATCCATGATGCGCCGATTCTCCAGCCAGGCCTGATCGTCCAGAAAACGCCGCAGTTGCTGCGAAAGCTGGGCGACGGTGCGCTGTGTATGCTCGCCCGCCTCCAGCCAGTCGTAATGCACCCGGCGCGTGCGCGCATCCGGTTTCAAATCGGCGACCGGGGGGAGGGCGAGCACCCGCTCCAGAAGCCCGGTCAATTCCTCTTGACGGCGGCTGGACATCAGGAAGTCCCAAAAGGCGCGGAAGCTGCGGCCCTGATCGGAGTCGGCGATGGTGTCGCGCTCGCCCATGATCTCTTCGAGCAGCGCACCCTTGGCACCGTCCCAGAGCGCGATACGCTCGCGCACCCGCCGGTCCAGCATGCGGAAATTGTGCTCCACTTCGCGAAAGTCGGTCAGCAGCTCGCGCGCCAGTTGCATGAACTGCTGAAAGCGATCCTTCAACCCGGTGTCGTCCAACAGCGGCAGGTCGCCCGCCAGTACCCGTTGGATCTCGGCATCGATCTCATCGCGCCGTTTGTTCAGCTCGGCGACCCGCTTTTCGGGATCCGCCTCGCTGCCCTCGCTCATCTGCTTGAGCAGCTCGAACAGCGTCAGAAGACGCGACTCGGTGCCGACGAAGCTACGCTCGGTCAGCGTGCCGAGCCAGGCGATCGCCTTCTCGGTCGCCGGTGTCAGATCGAACTGCGGCTCGTCGGAGTCACGGGCGTAGAACTTGCGCAGCCAGCCCTTCTCCGGACCGGCCCAATCGTTGAGATAGTCGAGTGCCGGCTTCGGGAAGGCGCTGTCACCCAGACGTTGGCGCAGCGCGTATAACTCATCGTCAAGCGCCTCGGACAGATCCGCCGCCGCCATCACCCGGACATTGGGCAGCACGAACACCCGATGCAGAAAGCTCGCGATCAGTGGGGCGTGCTCCGAGCGCAGCAGCCGCCAGGCCGGGTGGTGGGTACGCAGGCTGTCGAGTGTGCCGAAGTCCATGATGCCGCCATGATGCCTCAGGAGTGCATCGGCTGCATCCCTGCCTGATCAAGCCCCGCGCCAACAGGCGCGTGGCTGAAAGCCCGCGGGGACGTCCGGATCAAACACCTGGTTCTGAATGCGTGCCACATAGGAGCCTCCACGCAGCGCCCGTTCACGGATAGCCGGCGGATCGACGGCGGCAAGGACGCTATAGAGGCGCTCGTCGCGATGCTCGGGAAAGAAGGCGCGAAGACAGGTAAGCAGTTGCCGCAACTGGGCGATATCATCTTCGCGCCGGTGACTTCTTCACCTCAACCAGGTGACGGCGTTGGTCGACCGATCCTCCAGCGGATCATGCGACAATCGTGAACATCACGGATATCCTAAAGCCAGCCGCGCCGTCCCCGAGATCAGGACGCGATGCTGTTTGAGCACGTTCTCAGCGACGTCTGCTGGTTGGGTCAAGACGGCGCCGATCAGCGCGAGGAGCGACTTGAGTGCAACAGCGATGGCCTCGTCGTTTTCCCCGCCATGCGAATGCATCATGGCCTGCGAGTCCTTGATGGCCAGACGGAAGGCAACAGTGGCGCGTTCGGCGGAAAGCCCTATGATCGGTCGGCGACGTACTGACGCTATCCATCTCGGTTAGCCTGTTCGATCCCCCGAAGCACAGTCACGGCGGGGTCAATCCGTCTGCGGTCGGTATATCATGAGGGCTCCGAAATCATGATCAGAGGAGGTGTTGCGGTGGAGGAGATGCACGAGAGTCACGAGATCTGGGTTTTCACGAGCCTGGTTGTCGGTTTTGCCCTGTCGTTTCTGGTCGCGGTGGTGCCGCATTTCAACGGCGCCTTCAGGCTTGAGCCGCTGGTGCTCGCGGCCTGGATGCTGCCGTATCTGGTTCTATCGGTGATCGCATATTTTATGCGGGGTCCCGCGCGGTTGCGCCTGGTGCTTGCCGTTGTCGGGGTCCATCTCGTCACGGCCTGGATTCAGCGTGGTGTGCTGGGCGGTGGGGACAGCGGTTTGCTCTACAGCGTCGCGTTTCTGACGACCGGTCTACTCCTGCTGTTCTCCCCGCAATTGCTTGGGCGCATGGAAGCCGGTCCAATGGGATCGGTCTTGAAGCGGTTCACGAAGACTGACTGACTCGGGGATGACGGTTCCGCCGCCCCTTTCCTTATGCTCCACCTCTTGATCCTGTGCTCAGAAGGGGCGGTCGGTCGAAGCAGCGGACTTTGTGCCGGGCGATCGGTTTGCCCACGCCGATGGACCGGATGTCATACGAGCCCGTAGCGGCTTTTCATATCGAGATAGACCAGATTGGAGACCCGGCGGATGACGTTCCCACGGCCTGAAATCCAACTGCCGTAGTGTTTTGTGCGACTCGTGCGCTCGACGATACCGATCATGGTGTAGGCGTGAAGCCGACCGCGTCGATCCGGGATCTCGATGATGCCCATGTCGCCGCACAGCATCGCGGTGGAGCCGGTTTTGTTGTAGACGCGCGTTGCCTCGGGCAGACCGGCCGACCCATCGGCCAGTCGATCGCCACTCGGCAGCCCCATAAGTCGCAGTTGTTCCTGACTATGCGGCAATCGACCCTGCCGGAGCCCGACCAGAAAGCGGCTGTAGTCATGCGCGGATGCCAGGTTTCGATAGGTCTGGCCGGTCGAGGGAATCTTCTCGACGATCCGGGTCTCTTTGAAAACCTCCGGGGCCTGCTGTTTCAACACCGCTTCGACATCCGCCGGACCCCGACGCGACTTGCTCGCGCTAACCAGATCAATGATTCGGTTGGTTGCCGGGTTGTTGCTGTGCTGAATCATCCGCTCCATCGTCCGGCGGACATCGTCCGTGTAGCGCACCCGCTTGCGCGAGCCCTCCATCTGGAGAAAAAATGCCTGTGCAACGAACGGCTTGACCATGCTCGCCGCTTGTCGGGGGACGCCCTCGTTGATGGATACGAGCTTGGTGCCCGAGGTGAAGTCGTAGACGGACCAGGAGGTTTTCTCGCTTGCGCTCAGGAGACCCTGGCTGCGCATGCGCTTCACCAGGTCCACGACCTGCTTTTGTAACGTGCTGCTGGTCGCTGCCGCTTCTGCGAAGCTCGGCGTGCCCATCAGCAGCCCGGCGGAGGTCGCGGCAAGGGCGGCAAGAAAGCCGCGTCGATCAGGGGAGAAGAGGTGGTCCTCTTCAGAGTGCAGCGCGTCGCTGGTGTCTAGCGGCTCGTTCATCATCGGCGTCCTGATCGGGTGAAGGCAGACTGTGTTCCGGTATCCGGCGTAATTGGGCTGAAGCGCGCGGGAGTGCTCGGGCGGCCTCACGCGCGGTTCGACGCCCGACCGTTGCTCCGGCATTTCAAACCATGGCGGCTTGCAGGTTTTGCGTGAAGAATAGGTGGCGACGCGCACAATGGCAAGAACGCGGGTGATGAAAACAGCCTATCTGTCAGCGGGATTGCGCAGCTTATTGAAGAGAGTTGGGATTAGACCGGCTCAGTGCGTTCCAGGCCATCCGCCGCTCAGCATGTGCCCAAGGTCGGCCCAAGGTCGGGTAGAGTCGCGCCGGGTGGTCGGGGGTGGCCGATCACCGGGCGCGGCCGATCTCTACTGGACGCTTCCGAACGATTTGTCCACCGCGCCCGATGGCGCCTGCAGGCCGGCGAAGCGGCAACCCTGCGCCACCGGACCGCCCGGAAAGATCCCGTACAGATATTTCAGCCCGCCACGGCTGTGAAAGGATTCGTCCAGTGCGTCGTGCAGATCACGCACATTGGGCTTGTCATGGCTCGCAAAATAGCCCTGCAGCGCCTTGATCATCTCCCAGTGATCGTCGGTCAGATCGATCGCGTCGGCTGCGGCTGCCGCCACCGCCTGATCGCGCGTCCAGTCGTCGGGTGCGTCCGGGAAATCAGCGTCCCGCACGACCGAGCCCGGATTCATGATCTCCCCCATCGTTTGTGCCATGTCGTTCTCCTCCTGGTTTGGATACCTGGTCTGCGTTGCAGCCGCTGCCGGAGGATGACGCCGTCCCGCAAGCGCTGTGCGCCGATGCGGCGAGCGAACCGCCTCTCATGCGGATCCGTCATCGCGCTCGGTCGATCATGAGTGTCGAACCTGTGAGGAGTCCAGTCAACCTGGAACGCGCGTCGGACCACCCCATTCACCCCGATGATCCCGCGCCGCGCGAATCCGGATCCTTGTCTGACCAGCCAGACACCGACTACTCTTCAGTTTGACAGCGCATGACGGGGCATCTCGGACAGCCGGTGTCGGGGAGGATCAAGCGTGTTTCCGCTCGCGAGGTGATCTCGATGAAGCGATCAGGTTCTCGCATCCCGGCGCTCGGCGTCGCCGTGCTGCTGATTGTGGCCTTTTTGCTGGCCCTGGATCTGCTTCTCAGAGCGCCCGGGCAAGCGCCCGAGGTGACGACGCCGTCCGGGACGGTGCCGGATGACCCGATCCTCGCCCGTGCCTTGACGCCCTGGATCGGCGATCTGGATGGGATGTTGGAGCGCGGGATGCTGCGGGTGGCGATCCCCTATGGCCTGACGACCTATTTCATCGACGGACTGGTGCAGCGCGGCTTGACCTACGAGGAGGTTGTGCAATTCGAAGCCGTTGTGAGGCAGCGGCTCGGCACGAAAGCTAACAATCTCCACCTGGTGATCATTCCGAGCAATCTGGCGCGGCTGCTGGCCATGGTGACCGAAGGTCGGGCGGATCTCGCCGCCGGGAACCTCACGATCACACCCGCGCGCAGCGCCCTGGTGGATTTTAGCGACCCGTTTCTCTCCGGGGTGCGCGAGGTGCTGGTCATCGGTTCTGCGGCGGGCGATGTCCGGACGCTCGACGATATGCTGACATCCGCGATTCACGTGCGCCGCTCCAGCAGCTTCTTCCAGCATCTGAGCGACTTCAACGCCGCGCGGGTTGCGGCGGGCAAGGCGGCCGTGCCGGTGGTCGTGGCGGACGAGGCATTGGCGACCGAAGATCTGATCCAGGAGGTCAATGCCGGGGTGATCCCGGCGACCATCGCCGACGCGCCTGTCGCGGGGCTCTTCGCCCGGGTCTTTGAGAGTGTTCGTGTACGCGAGGATCTGGCGTTTGCTTCCGACGGGCAGATCGCCTGGGCCATGCGCAAGGACAGCCCCCAGCTCAAGGCGCTGGTGAATGCCTATGTCCCGCAGGCGCGCCAGGGCAGCGAGCTGGGGAATCTGCTGATCAACCGCTATCTGAAGAACGTCGATTGGGCGAAGAACGCGCTCGCCGCCGATGCGCGCGCGCGCTTCCAGGATGTGGCGGATCTGCTGAAAAAGTATGCCGACCAACATCGTTTTGATTGGCTGATGATTGCAGCCCAAGGCTATCAAGAGTCGGGCCTCGATCAGAGCAGACGCAGTCCCGCCGGGGCTATCGGTGTGATGCAGGTGATGCCCGAGACCGCACGTGACCCCAACGTCGAGATCCCGGACATCCATTTGTTGGAGCCCAATATCCACGCCGGCGTGAAATACCTGGGTTTCCTGCGCGACCGCTATTTCACCGATGCCGCCTTATCCGAGCTCGATCGCACCCTGTTCAGCCTGGCGGCCTACAATGCCGGGCCGGCGAACGTCGCCAGGGCGCGCAAGCAGGCCGCGGCGCTCGGTCTCGACCCCGACGTCTGGTTCGACAACGTGGAGATCGGGGCGGCCAAGGCAGTGAGCCGCGAGCCGGTGGTCTACGTGCGCAACATCTATCGGTACTATCTGGCCTATAAGCTGGTGAGCCGGGGCGCGACGCGGGCGCCGTCGC
>JBGSKP010000383.1:0-11445 GCA_041741175.1 Thiocapsa sp.
GCACCCTGCAGGGGTGGTGCCGGGACGTCCCGCGCGGGCATCTGCCGGCGGTCTTGACGGCCTTCGCACGGACCCCGGAGGGGATCGATTGGTTGCATCGGATGGCGTTGGCAGCGCATTTCAGCATCACCTTGCGGGCGGCGGGCAGAACCCGGCTGGTGAGTGAGTTCCTGGAACTGTGCGGACTGTCGGCGTTCGTCGGGGTCAGCGACGGCGCGCAGCATGCGCTCAATGTCGCCATGGAAACGGCGGTGCTCGGGGTGACCACGGACAGCGCACGGCGCTCGCCGAGGGCATGGCGCCCCGTCAAGTGACTGTGTGAGGACGAAATCGTTCATCCGGGGATCTGCCTGGTGGTGGTGGCCATCGAGCCGGTGTCGAACGTCATCCTGCTGGAGCGGGGAACCGCGAATCAGGTCAACTTAGCGCAGAAAGCCAACGATCGCATGGGCGGAGAGTTCCGCAACGATGCCGCGAAAAATTGGCTCGACGGTGAGGGCTGAATGGGTCCAGTGCGCGATGGGCGAACCACTGTCGCCGGGTAGCTCGCCCGCCTGTGAAACAATCGCGCGGATATGCTTTGGCGTGAACGTCGCCAGCGCCCCCGTAGGCGGCAGATCAGCCAGGCGCACTTGGAGCGACGGCCACTGGCGTGGCAAAAAGCCCGGCCAACGCTTACAGTGGCGCCCCCCAAACCTAACTGGTCAGCAGTCTCGCGCGCGCCCATGTCGGCAGCGCCGAGCAGAATAATCTGTGTCTGGGTTACGATGCTTTGCGGCTCGCTGCGATAGCGCACGATGGGTTCGAGATGACGGCGGGGTTGCTGTTCAGGCCCACGAGCGCACCAACACAGCGGGGAATTTCGAACACGACTGGACTGTATACTTCAGAAACGGTACCAGAATTTTCACTCTGTAGATCTTGTCCACCGCGCTTCGCAGCAGTTAGACGCTTTAACTTTCAATCATGCCCCTCCAAAATGTTGCCGTATAACGTCAAAAGCTGGCGGATGTTCGCTGTCGGAGTGTAATTAGCGCGAAAATCACGGTAGGCGTTCGCGCGGAAGGACGACAGTAAGTCAGCATCTTGAAGAACCCTTCTTAGCGTCCTAGCTAGATCGTTTGGATCGCACGGTTCAAAGTTTGCCCCGTTATAGCCTTCGCGGACGATTGCCGGGAGCCCTCCGATCCGGGATGCAACGACCGGTGTTCCACAAGCAAATGCCTCGAGTATCACCATTGGGAAGCCTTCGTACCACTCTGACGGAAGAACCAACACGGTGGCGTCCTTAATGATTCGAAGTACATCGGCTTTGTCACGCGTACCGAGGAAAGTCACCGGGAGTCGAAGTTCTGACGCGATGCGCTCCAGGCCCCCGCGTAACGGTCCATCTCCCAGTATCCGCAAGGGGAACTCTCGGAGTTGGTCCCAGGCGGACAACAGTGTCAAGACGCCCTTTTCCTCGCTAAGGCGTCCAACGAAGACAGCATAACCACCATCCCCCGTTCCAGGCTCCACATCGTCCGGAAGAAAGTTCGGTTTGATCGCGAACCGCTGTGCAGGTAACCCAGCCGCGATAAGCTTATCCGCCGCAAATTGAGTCAATGCAATGTAACAGTCAACGTCCCGCTGATAGGTGCCCCGCCACCGATTACTAGCCAAACTCAATACCAAAGCAGACGTCGCCGGGAGCGAGTTGCGATAACACCGATACCGCAAAGCAGGAAAGAGATTCCCGCCGAGACACTGTTCGCATACTTTACCCTTGCGCATTAAAAAAGCGTTCGCACAGACTAGACGATAGTTGTGAACGGTTTGTACAACACGCACGCCATGTGCGCGACAAGCCGCATAGGCACTGGGCGAGATCAGAGGAAACGTGTTGTGAAAATGGGCTAGATCAGGTTTTTCTCGGGCGATTAAAGATGAGATTTCTTGATAAGTCTTCTTCGACCAGGACACGTCCAATGCCGTCCGTACTCGCCGCACCAGATCCGGAGAACCAATATCATCGCTATAGCGTTCGTATGTAACGACATCCGCATGTTCGCATATCAGCGCTCGTTCATTTTTGTAGACTGCGTCTTCGCCGCTCGGGGACGACGATCTGTAAAAGTTGTGCGCGAGCAGAATTTTCATACGAAGCAAGTATTATTAACAAAGCTAATGCGGCGAAGCGCTTTCTGCGCTGGAGTTAAAGATGCTTCCGTTGATTCAAGCAGGAGACTACCCCTGAGCAGAACCGATCTACCATTTGCTCTAATGTAAAAGACTCCATGCTGTTCGAGCAGGCGAGCTTGACCTTTTCAGCCTCCTCCGGCGCAGACAAGAATCTGACAACGGCTTGTGCGTACTGCTCAAGGTCTCCCGAAACTACGAATCCGTTCGTACCATGCTCTATGTAAGCGATCTCCGGGCTGTGCGGAGACGCCTCCAACGTGAAGAGCGGAACCCCAGCCGAAAAACTATCGATTACGACAAGACCGACCAGACCAGGCATGAGTAGGACATCGCTAAACTTGAGATAAACAGCTTTATCGCGTCCGTACAGCGGTCCGAGATAGTGTAGCCAAGCATTTTCACTCGCTGCGATTTCAATAAGCCCTCGTTCTGGTCCGTCACCGATAATCAAAAGACGGAAATTCGGGAGAGTCGAATAGATCCTTTTGCTGGCTTCGATCAGATCACCCAGACGCTTATCCGAATATAAACCTCCGCTGTAGACCCCAATCTTGTTTGTCGGCTCAAGATTTAGTCGCTTTCGCGCATCCGTAACCTGAAGATCGGTGACGGTCTCGATTTGTTTCCTAAGTGCGCGACTATCAATAGTATTATTGACTATTGTAATGTGGCTATCGGGAAAGCCCCGCTGTCGGACTAGATTTGAGGTTAGTGAAGTGTAGGCAAACCACCAATCGACGCGCCTAGTCATGCACTGCTTAAATCGTTCTGACAACGAATTTGGGTCTGTCGCTTGCCGATTCGCCCCGTGGCCCCAGAATGCGATAAGGGTGCTGGGCTTAAAACGCCGACGTAGCACAAGCCAATGATTCAATATAAGCGCGTTGGCCTGTTCAAAAATCAACAGATCCGGCTCCAGAGCAACCGATGGGCAAGATTGCCATACAACAGTATTTCCACTTATTCGAAAGTAACGGTTCTTGATTCGTATCGCCCAGTCTTCTCCAAGATCGACTGTTTTTGGAACGTCACCAGGATACTCTTGCCCATAAAACAAGCGCAGTTCAATCCCTTCTTGACTCAAAGACTCATGCATGGCCTTAAAGAAAGGCACCCGGTAGTGGGGTAGAATTCGCTGAATGATCGTGACCTTAGACATTCTTATATCCGGAGATGATCGGTAACCTTGAAATAGCCCAAGTCCGGCTTAACCGGCATTGCTTCGACATTTCGTGTAAAACAATTACGTACCATTCCGGGCAATGGGTGCGCTGTGTTGAAAGTTCGCTCCGTACACTCAGGGAGCGGCTAGGCCGGGGCCGACAGTCTAACGCGGTTTCAGTTGCGGAGAATACTGATGTGGACATCGGCCCCGGCGTCGAGACAAACCCAACTGCGAACTAAGGAGTTTCCCGGAGAAGCTCACCCCCAACTTCGATCAGTCATGTTGTCGCGACCACAACGATTCGGGACACCCAGTAAGTAGACCGGACTTGAGTTCGACCAGCGGGCATCGCCGTGTCTCAGCTCGTGTCGGGCTGAAGACCGATCCACGGTGGCTGGCCTGGCGGGTATGGGAGTTCCCGACCGACGCCCAAGAGCGGTCTCGAGATCACGCAGTGGGGTTCTTTGCCGCCGAGGCGCCGAATCCTATCGGCCCGCCGCGTCCGATGCGCAGCCTCCGCCCATGAAGGGATTCGCCTTGGGCGTCGTCGGTCGACCAGTGCACGATGCACGCGTTGCACACGGACCAAAGCTCCGGTGGAATCGGACGGACATCCAAGCGGCGTGGACCGGCCTTGCAGGCAATGCGTCCACTGCCGTTTGAGCACCTGAGCAAGCCAGGACCAAGTTGTCTCTACCGGACGCTCGATCAGAGGAATGCTTTGCAACTCAAGCGTGAGGTTCGGGTAGCGATGCGCTATGCTTCGATCCGTAGCGATCCGTAGAATTACGGAGTCATGTCAGACACGCGGTCGCGTAGACCAGTGCGAACGCTGTTAAGTCGATCACGTCCTGTCTTGGTCGCTGAGGCTAAATTTGCAGGGGTGAATTAATGCCTTGCAGGCTGGGTAGATTGCTCGTTAATCGGATAGATGGATTTCTTGCGACTGATTCTAGCTAATTTTGACAACCGCCTGATCAGGCTTTATCTGACGCGTCGATGCCGGAGCTGTTGCTTAATGCTTAACGTTTTGATGGGGCGAATCGCCGGCTTGTCAGTTTGACGATGGCGAGTGCGCGTAGGTGCGCCAGTTGGGCCAAGAGCGCCCGAACCTGCACGACTTTGAAAACGGGACTTTTTAAAGATCGCGATGACCGCTCAACTCGCATCGTACGACGCAATCGGAACACGGATTGTATCGGGTAATCTCGATAACCTGGTGTCGACCATGCTCCGTCGACGGCGTGCCGGGCAAGGCGGCTATGTCTGCTTCGCGAACGCCCACACGACTGTGACCGCCCGCACCGAACCCGACTATGCGAGGGTTCTGGCGGGTGCCTTCATGGTCTTGCCGGACGGCAAATCGGTCTACTGGCTCGGTAAGCTCAGCGGGCAAGCTGAGGTCGAGCACGTCCCCGGTCCCGATTTCATGTCCTTCTTGTTGGAATATCGCGCGAATCCGCCGCTCCGGCATTATTTTTACGGGAGCACCGAGTCGACACTGCACCTCCTCGTCGACGCGGTCGCAGAGAAGTACCCCTGTGCGCAGGTCGTCGGATTCGAGTCTCCCCCTTTTCGTGAGCTGACGCCTTCCGAAGAGGATGATGCGCTTGCTCGGATTGAAGACGTATCGCCTGATTTCGTCTGGGTCGGTCTTGGCGCACCAAAGCAGGAGGCATGGATGGCCAAGTTCTCGCAGCGCCTGCGTCCCTCTGTCCTGCTTGGCGTCGGCGCCGCATTCGATTTCAACTCCGGTGTGCTCTCCCGAGCGCCCGAGTGGATGCGACAGAGCGGTCTGGAGTGGTCCTACCGGCTGATGCGCGAGCCGCTTCGCCTGTGGCGGCGCTACGCTGTTACAAACTCGTTATTTATCGTGTTTCTCGTCGTCGATTATCTGCGTCGCCTCCGGTTCGTGCGATGACGCCTCGAAACGTCCATCGCTATCCTCATGAAACGGTTTCAAGGACACTCCGATGAGCAGTGAAGGCAAACCCGCGGTAAGCCTCTGGGTTCTCGGTTGGCGCGGTTGGTTGATCCTCGGTATCGCCGCGTTAGCGCTGGCACTGATGTACTGGAACGGCATTGCTGAGCTATTGCTGATCTGGGGGCGAGCGGAGGAGTATAGCCACGGCTATTTTATACCGCTCATCAGTCTTCTGATGGTTTGGCAAAATAGGAATCATTTTACTACACTGCGCTTTGATGGCATCTGGTTCGGAACCGGCATATTGTTGCTCGGGATCTTTTTGTTTTTACTGGGCACCCTCAGCACGATCTATCTGGTTGTGCATTACTCGCTGATCATCGTCCTGCTCGGGCTTGCCTTGTCGTATACGGGCTGGTCACCATTGAAATTTCTTTGGGTGCCGCTGGCGTACCTGGCATTCATGATTCCGTTTCCCCAATTCCTGTATAATCAGGTGTCGTTTTGGCTACAGCTGATTTCATCGGAAATCGGTGTGGCGGTCATTCGCTGGTTCGGGATCTCGGTGTTTCTCGAGGGAAATGTTATCGATCTGGGTAGTTATAAGCTGCAAGTCGTCGACGCCTGTAGCGGACTGCGGTATCTCTTCCCGCTGATGAGTTTCGGCTTCCTGATGGCGTATCTCTTCAAGGGGCCTATCTGGCAGCGAACGGTCATCTTCTTGTCGACGATCCCTATTACCGTGTTGATGAATAGCTTTCGGATCGGCGTCATCGGTGTCCTTGTCGAGTATTTCGGGATCGAGATGGCAGAAGGTTTTTTGCATGATTTCGAGGGCTGGATCATCTTCATGGCGTGCACCGCAATCCTGCTCGGTGAGGCATGGTTGTTCTGGAGGTTTTCATCGACTGGGGGATCCTTTTGGGATTCTTTCAATCTGGATTTGCCCGAGACGCTGCCGGCGTCGATGCAGCGACAGACTCGTAGGGTGCCGATGCCCCTGATCGCCTCGGTGGCGTTACTCGTCCTGGCAGCAGCAGGAACAGACGCACTTGTGTCAAGACCCTCACTGCCGTTGGATCGGATCAGTTTTGCAGTCTTTCCGGATCGGGTTGGAAGCTGGGATGGTAACCCCGGATCGCTTGAGCGGAACATCCTGGACGAGCTTGACCTTGACGACTACTACATCGGTGATTTTATCGCCGAGGGTAGTCGGCCTGTCAATTTTTACGTCGCCTATTACGGCGCCCAGGAAGCAGGAGCCGCTGCACACTCGCCGCGTTCCTGTATCCCCGGCGGGGGTTGGAAGATCACCGATCTTCAGCCTCGCGTCTTAAGCGACATACTAATCGGAGACGACCCGTTGCGCGTGAATCGGTTGACAATTCAGCGCGGGGATGAAAGGCAGTTGGTTTACTATTGGTTCGAGCAGCGCGGCCGGATTATCACGAGCGAGTACGCAGTGAAGTGGTACTTGTTCTGGGATGCGCTGACACGCAACCGAACCGATGGAGCCTTGATCCGGCTGACGACGGCTGTACAGCCATGGGAAGATTGGACGGAGGGTGATGAACGGCTCACTGAATTCTCGCGGGAAGTCCACCCGCAACTGACCGCCTTTCTGCCGAATTGATCTATTGTCTGTTTTACACGTGAATGGGAGATTCAATGAACAAGGTGAAACCCTTTGCACTCGCCATCTTGGTGATGTCGGCGCTCGCGGGATGCGGCGCGGAGGAAAGCGCGGAGCGTTACTTCAATCGAGGCATGGAGCTATATGAGACGGGCGACCTCGTCAAAGCCAAGCTGGAGTTCCGCAATGCCTTGCAGATCGACGGTAAGAATTCGCAGGCGTGGCTCATGGTCGGGCAGATTGAAGAGAAGGAAACCAATTGGAGTCAGGCGTTTGGCGCCTACAGCAAGGCTGTCGAGCTTGATCCGGAGAATGCGCCGGCCCGCGCCAAACGCGGCCTGCTCCTGCTGGCAGGCAACGACACCGCCGGGGCCTTGGTCGAAGCCGAGGCGGTATTGTCTTCCAACCCGCGTGATCCCGAGGCACTGGTGCTGCGCAGCGCGATCAACAACCGATTGGACAAGCGCGACGAGGCGTTCGCGGATGTCCGCGAGGCACTCGCGATCGCGCCCAATCACCGCGAGGGGTTGATTCTGCTTGGACAGATCGAACTTGTCGGGGGCGATGCCCAGGCGGCGATCGCCGCGACCGAGCAGGCGATCGCCGCCTATCCAAAAGACACCGAACTCTTGCTGATGCTTGGTGGCATCTATGAGTCGATCGGGCAACCCAATGCTGCAATCGATGTGCTGCGCAAGATCGTCGAGATCGAGCCCACCGTCATCACACATCGCCAGCGTCTCGCGGGCTATCTCGGCGAACAGGGTGAGCAGGATGAGGCGATTCGCGTTCTGCGCGACTCCATCTCGCTTGATCCGGAGAACGAAGACGCAAAGCTCGCCCTGGTGCGGTTCGTAGCGGAGCAGCGCTCCCTTGCCGACGCCGGGAAAGAGATCGAGCAGATGCTTGCAGTCACGCCGAATGCAGCGAAGCTTCAGTTTGCGCTCGCGGAGCTTCAGGCTAACTCGGGGAATCTCGACGGTGCGCGTCGAATCTACGAGCAGGTCATCAAGGATTCCGCCGAAATGCCGGCCGGATCGGAAGGACGCTGGCGCTTGGCCATGCTGGCGATGTCCGAAGGGAAAACCGACGAAGCTGTCGCACTGGCATCCGAAGTGCTCGCCGACGATCCGAACAACGAGCAGGCTCTGCTGATTCGCGGCGCAATCGCTCTGGAGCGCGACGATGCCGAGCAAGTCATCGCCGATGCACGCACGGTCGTTAAAAATAAGCCTGACTCTGTGGATGCCTTGCGCCTGCTCGCTCAGGGCCACTTGAAGAAGCAGGAATTTGCGTTGGCGCAGGATGCACTGTCCAGCGCCATCAAGGTCGCGCCGGATCAGCCCGCCAGTTATCTGGAGCTCGCCCGCGTTCGCGTGGCCTCGGGTGATCTCGACGGGGCTCTCGCGACGCTGGAGGCCCTGCTCGAAAAGATTCCGGAGAATGCCGACGCCCAGAATGCAATCGCGCAGATTCAACTCGGACAGCAGGATTGGGCATCGTTAGAGACTTCGTCCAAACGCATTTTGGATTCTAGCCCTGACCATCCGATTGGACATTATCTCCAGGGACTCCTGCTGCAACGCCAAGGTGACCTGGACGGCGCAATCAAGGCATTCCAACAGGCGCTGGATCGGGCACCCGGTGCCGTTGAGCCACTGCTCGCGCTGGCGAGGGCGTACGGGGCACAAGGTCGATTCGGTGAAGCCGAGGCGGCGGTGCGCAAACTGCTCGTCGAGAATCCGAACAACATCAGCGCATCAGGTCTCCTCGCTGAAATCCTGGAGGCGGATAGTCGGCCAACGGAAGCAATTGGCGTCTACGAGGAGATCATCCGTTTTAATCCGCAGGCGCCCTCGGGTTACCTGGGGCTCGCGAGGCTTCAGGAACGTCAGGAGGACAATGCCGGTGCAATCGCCACGCTCCGCAAAGGTATCGATGCGACATCACGCAATGATTTCATGTTGTTTACGCTCGCGATCATGCTGCAAAAAGCCCAGCAGATGGAGGAAGCGGCGGCCGTCTATGAAGAGGTCCTGGCAAGCAACCCTGGTGCAGATGTGGTGGCCAACAACCTTGCGATGCTGTTGCTCGCCGGTCCCGATGCGTCACACGCGCAACGTGAGCGTGCACTTGAGCTTGCCAGTCGCTTCGAAAACTCGGAACAAGCGGTCTTCTTGGACACGCTGGGTTGGGCGCAGTACCAGCTCGGTCGATATGACCTGGCGGCAGGCACGCTGAATCGCGCATTAAAGGCGGGTCAGCCTTTCTCCGAGGTGCAATACCACTTGGGAATGACTTATCTCAAACTTGGCCGCAACGCGGAAGCTACAGAACTGCTGCAGAGCGCACTCGGCACGGACACGGCTTTTGAAGGAAGCGAAGAGGCTAAGGTGGCGCTCGGATCGATTAGCGTAGCGGATTGAGTGATAACTAAGCCAGTATCCAAGGCAGTAGCGGCTTGCAGCCGCTTAGAGCCGGCTTTAAGCCGGCTCTAAGGCTTCGCTCATCACCCGGCACCAAAGCGGCACCTGGCGCGGAGTGTCGGCGTGTAGGGGCGAATGAATTCGCCCCTACAGCATCAGTAGCTTTGGCCGCCGTAACCCGGCGCACCCAGGTTATAGACCGATTTGTTCAGGACTGTGCCAAGGATGTTCTGGCCTTCCAAGAGTTCGTAGGCGCGACGTAATTCCTCACGCGTTGTCTTGCCCTCTTCGAGCACTAAGAGCAGCGCGTCGAGATTCGGCGCAAACGCCATGACGTCGTCGCTCATGAGCAACGGCGGCAGATCGAACAGCACGATCCGATCCGGGTAGCGCGTCTTCAGTTCTTCAACCAACTGGACCATACGTGGACTGGAGAGCTGTTCGGATGAGTTGATCAGGGGTTCGTTGCCGGGCAGGATGACGAGCCGCTTGATGCCTGGATTGATGAGGACTTCCGAGATGCCGTAGCGTCCGATCAAATAGTCGCTGATACCGTTGAGTTTTTCTGCACACAAGTATCCGGATAGCGATGGGCGCCTCAAATCAAGGTCGGCGAGCAAGACTGTTTGGTTGACTTCGTTGGCCAGACTGATCGCTAAATTCAGCGCCGTGAGCGTCTTGCCATGTCCCTGTCTGGTTGCTGTGATGCCTAAGGTTCGCCAGCCATTGGAGCGCGATCGCTGAAGCACCTGCGTGCGCAGGATCTTATACGACTGCGCCGCCTCGCCGGATGAAAAATCGGTGATCACCCGGTGATCACGCAAATGCTCTGGATCGAGTGTGATCGTGCGCGTGTGCGTATAGATCGGACTGCCCTCGGCCGAGGCCGATGCCGAACCCGACTGGTACGCTTGTGCTGGAACCTGTGGATCGGGCTCGACCGGCCGACGCGGGACGCTCACGGCCGCAACGCGTTCGACGGTCCGGTTCAAGAGGCGACGCAGCCAGCCCTTAGCGACGGACAGCCCCTGATCGAGTTTGCGTCCGATATCCGCCCTCGGCTCTTGGTCCTTCGAGAACGCTGACTCGCGTGCGATTGTTCGACCGGAAGAGCGAATCGAACCTCCATCGACCGCGACGGACATCGGCTGCTGAGTCGATGGTGCAGGCGCGACCCAATCACCCGCGGCAAGCAACTCGGCCCCCACAGCACTGATGTCTGGAGCGATGGCCTGGCCCATCGGCGCGATTGATTCCACGGGCGTCAACTGCAAGGTGACCTGTCTGAGCGGCTCCGCTGGGGCACTGGCACCGGCAGACGCGCGCGCTGGATTGGCCGAGGTGGTCTCCGACGGCGTCACCTCGACGGGCATCCGCTCAGGCTTTTCGACGGGTTCGCTTAGAGGATTGGTGGTTGCCGCCGGAGATCCCGCCTTGTCGCGTATCCGTTGCGCCGGAGTCGACGAAACCGCACCGCTTTCTCTGGTGAGGAGCCCGGATTCTCGCCGACTGAGGTCGGCGGTCCCCGGCGACGAAGCCGCACTGTTGTCTCGGGTGAAGAGTTCCCACCAGTGGCAGAAGCTGTCGACAGAGATCCCGTTGCGCTCGCAGTAGTCATTCTGGGTCAGGCCGCTCACCAGCCAATCAGCAGCGACGGCGCGCCATTGATCACGCGTTCGCAGCGGCTCCGTCATCTCCTCAGGCTGCACCCGCAAGGGCTCGGAATCCACGCTGATCCGGGGCGTGCTGCGTAAACGCACGGCGCCTGGTCTGGCTGCGGCGTCGATCGAGACCGACGCAGGCGCCGCGTCCAATACCGATGCCGGTGCCCGGCTTGCTTTGTCCAAGTGGACCGACACCTGTCCGGCCGTGTCCGTTTGAATTGTCCGAGTGCCATTCAACGGCGCGGCCGTGACTGGAGCGGGAGATGTGACTGTCGTGATCTGCTCCTGAGGCGGCGTCTCACGAGCCATTGAAGCGATGGCTTTAGCACCCGCGGATGTCGCACTCGGAAGCGCCGGCTGAACAGCCACTGGCGGGGCTTGATCGTCGGATTCGGGTGACGCTCCAGACGCCTCCGAGCCCGAGCCCGCATGCTTCGGCCGTGCCCGCCGCG
>JBGSKP010000384.1:0-23403 GCA_041741175.1 Thiocapsa sp.
GACGAACCCGCCGAGGATGCCCTGGTCGCGGCGCTGGAGGGGCGCCCTGCCCTGCTGAGACAGCTATGGGAGCGGGGTCCGGGCAAGATCGCGCGCAGCTGGTCCTGATCCGGGTAAAAGCAAACGGTGTGGCTTCTCATACGGGTAAGAGAACCGATCCGGACAGAGGGCATTCCGTGCTCATCTCGGGAGATCGGGCGCGGGAAGGGACAACGGATTCGGCAGCGGGATGCCGAGCTGGATGTCGACGGGCCTCCGCGCGGCCATACGAGTGCGCACTGCGGCGGTTCGCGTTGGCGAGGATGTCGGCGCCGCTAAGGCTGACCGGCCGGATCGGCGGTCACCACGCCCCCAGCGCCTCATATCTCTGCCTTTTGGCTTGAAGGCGTTCATCGTCGGGGGCCACTTTGAGCGCAACCCTCAGAAAGCCTGCGGATGCTTGGTAGTCACGCTGCTGCTCGCACACCTGTATGAGTCGTCTCAAGACATCCGCATTGCGCGGGTAGCCTCTATTGAGATCGACCAAAAGGGTCCTGGCCTGGTCGTAGTCGGCCTGCATACCGTGCAGCGATGCCTCGCAGAGAGCATGTTCCAGGGTTGACTCTCCGTTCTTGGCCGCGGTGCTGAGCAGATCCCGAACCCGTTCGAGTTGCTTTAGCCTGAGAAAGACCTTGATCCCGAGCAGCCGAATGGTCTGACCATCGGAACCGGGTAGCGCGTCAAGACCAGGCTGGGAGACGAAGATCTTTTCGAAGTCGAACCATCGCTCGGCGCGAAACAGCGCATTGAGCTGCATCATCAAGGCGTCGCTATTCTGGGTTCGCGCATGTTCCAGTGCAGCAATCCGCGCGGCGCGAAGGTAGTCCTTTTCCTCCAAGGCGCGAACCACGTCGGTTGACCAGTCCGCAGCCACGTCGTGGCAAACGAGGGCCGGCGTCTCCGGAACGCGGCTCAGTTGGCTCTTGCTTGCAGCTCGAAACGCGTCCTTAAGCGACTCGGCCGACTCGAAACGCTCTTGCGGATCTCGTCTAAGACACCGCAAAATAACGGACTCCAAGCTTGGTACGATCCCTGAGTTGACCTCTCGGGGCTTGGGGAACACGGCGTGGCTGCGCACTTGAGCTTGCGTGTCGTGCGGCAGGCGACCGGTCGTCAGTTGATAAAGCAGGACGCCCAGGCTGTAGATATCGCCAGCCAACAACTCCTGAAAGCTGCCTTTACGGCTGAGACAATCCGAGTACTCAGGCGCGGAGTACAGCACGGTGCCGCCGTTCTCTCGGGTCCGGACATAGATCTCCTCCGGCAGCGCGGAGCTACCGAAATCGGTCAGCTTCGCCAAGTCGCCCTGTCCAACCAGGATATTGTGCGGCTTGATGTCCCCGTGGGAGATCGGCGGGTTGAGAGAGCCGAGATAAGCGACGGCGTCCAACACCTGCTCGTAGATTTTGAACAGACGCTCATAGGTATTGCCGAAGTGGTGGCTGCGATGTTCCAGCTTCTGCGCGAGACTCTCGCTCGGGAAATACTCCATTTCGATGACGTACCATTCCCGCTCCGGCGGCACCCGGCCCATGTCGAAGATCTTGATCAGGTTCGGGTGATCGGCAATGCCGATGAGGTCTTTTCCTTCAGCCAGAAAACGATCGTCACGTGACAACTGTTTCGGAATCTTCACCGCCACGATGGCGCTGTCGCCCAGCCGCTCGGCACGCCAAACCCATCCATGGGTTCCATCGCCGAGACACTCCAAAAGGCGATACCGGTCACCGAGAACCTTGTTCGCACCCGGCAGGAAATGTGCGCTGAGTGGTTTCACACCACCTCCGCGAAGCGTCGTGAGTGGAGCGTCAGCAGTCCGGACGGCTCGGCACGAAAGATAAACCGCGTGAAGAGCAAAGGGCAGCCGGGGCGACCCGGAATCTGAACACCCAAGCGATTCCTGATTCCGCGCAACAGCGCACTCCGGAAACCCTCGACGCTCGGGGCATTGACGATCCCCCGGCTCCAAGCGGCAAGAACCAATAGACGAGGACCGTCACCCCACCGTGTCGCCGCCTCCAGCAGGTTCGCGACTTTCGCATCCAGCTTTGCGGTTCCGCGGGGACCTGCCTCGAAACGCTCGAATTCAATCAAGACTTCCGGCGACCAGCGCGCTCGGCTAAACCAGACCGAGTCCGATCGGATATCGCACCCCGCGGCCGTCGGCGCGGGAGCCTCGACCACCGCCGAATATCCCAGCTCATGACCAAGCGTATTCAAGAGGCTACAGCCGATACTGTGGACCAGGACGTCCTCATCCTTCACGCCGGGACTGAACAGCACCGGGAAACAGCGTTGAATGAATTCGGAACCTTCAAGCGCCTGTCGGATCCGGGCGATGTCGTCATTCATGAAAGCTGTCCCAGACCTGCAGCACCTGCGGCGACTCGCCGCCGTGGATCAACGCCTTACCGCCGACTTTGACGAGCAGCGGCGCCGGGATGGACCGCCCGCAGACCAACGCCTCACCGGTCGAGAGGCTCGGGAGCTCGTCCAGGTCGGCTTTGCTGACCATATCCGACGCCTTGGCGATAAAGCGCTGGTCGTCCGGGTTCTTCAGACGCATCGTGATCAAGGTGTTGCACTGGGAAGTCACGTCTGCATCGAGCTTGGACGGCCGCTGACTCACGATGCAGAATCCGACGCCGAACTTCCTCCCCTCGCCGGCGATCTTCTTGATCACCCGATGACTCACGGCTTTCCCGTCTGCCGGGGCGAAACTGTGCCCCTCTTCGTAGACCAGGAAGCAGGGACGCAGCGGATCGGTCTTACTGGACGCGGCGCGCAGGATCTCGCTGGAGAGCAAGGCGCAAACGACCTGCTTGGCGGTATCGCTCAGCCCCTGAAGATCGACGACAACGAGCCGACCCTTTCGGTTCGAAGGTCGCCCGATCATGCGATAGATGTCGGTGGACTCCGCCATGGTGGCGGAATAGAAACTCTGTGCCTCGTTGAGGACCCGGCTCAACTTCATCGACGCCACCGCCGCACTGCGTCCGTTCAGGGCCTTGGCCTCCGCGTCCGAGAGGTCATCCCAACCTTTGATTTCCTCGATCCCGTCGCCTAAAAAGTAGCGCAGCCGGTTGATATCGCGCGGTTCGCTTTGATCCACTTGGCGCCAATACCGCATGGCCACGTCGAGCACGCGCTGCTGAGGTTCGGTCAGTCCCGGCAGGATCTCTGCCACATCGTCCATCTCGAACCGATCGAACTGCAACGCCAGCGGCCGATTCCGACCCGCGTATTTGAACCGGAAGGTCTCGTGCTGCGGTGAGTAGACCTGGAGACCGGCGTCGGCCGCCTGCAAGCGTTCAAACATCGCTTTGATGCGCGGAAGCGTCTGCCGATCCCGCGGATCTTCAATCCCCTCGACTTCACCGAACTGGAGACTGCCCCGGGCAAACGCTCGCCCGTATTCCCCATGTGGATCGAACACGACCACGGTGCCGTTGTTGATGGCGACCAGCCGCTCGATGATGCGTCCGACCGTGTAGGACTTACCCGAGCCCGTCATGGCCAGCACCGCCAGGTGCTCCGTGACCAGGTTATTGACATCCAGGAACACGGGCACCGTGTTCTCTCCATGCTCATAGCCCACGAGATTCCCCAGGTGCAGGCTGGTGTGCTCGTTGAACTCGTAGAAGTCGGCGAGAAACTGAAAATCCACCGTCTCGACCACCACGCCGGGGTCCGGCGGTCTGCGCGGGATCTTGATCTGTCGGGTGGCTGGGTCGCGGTAGCCGATGAGCTCGAGATTGGCATAGAGATGCTCCCCGGTCACACTCGCACCCGGCAGCAACTCAAGCTCGGTGACGCCGTCTCCGAATCCTGCATTGAACAACAGATTCGAGCGATGAATCCGCACCACGCGGCCGAGCACGGGCACCGACGGTTCGTCCTGCCGCTCTTGGTGCATGATCCGAACGAATTCGCCACGCCTGACGGCAAAGGAGCCGTTGACCACCATGGTCAACTTGGCCGAGTCCCCTGTGTTGCCGACCAACTTGCCCAGCGCGCTGTGTTTCATGACTCAAGACTCCGCATCAAGACCGGACAGCCAGGTCTCTTCGATTTCGTTTTGTCTCATCGCGTCACTGAGACCGGCTCGGTAGTAAGCGGCAAACTGGTCGAGAACCTTCAGTTGCTCGGCGCCGAGCACTTGGGGCAACGGATAAGCCCGACGCCGGCTTTGCATGTCGAGCACCATCAGCTTCCAGGCCACCGCGTCGAGTGACGGGCTATCCCAGTCCCGCTCCTCCCCCGCCAACTGGACCATTTGGATGGCGCTGCCCCGCCCGCCGCGGTAGTGAAATCCGATCAGTCCACCAGCCACGGCTTCCTCCGGCGCCATGCGCGGCTGGCTTTCGGTCATGCGAAAGGCCATGGTGCGCGAGAACGCGGTCAAGATGCCGTGGATGAAGCGTTGGTCTCCAATCCCGGAAAGCTTCTCGTCGAGCTCCGACAGCCGCGCGGCCCGCCCTTCATCGAAACCGTCGCTCAGCAGAAGGTGCTTTCGCCCTTCCTCCTTGCGCAGATCTTGACGAGCAATACTCACGATGGCGCTGAAACGCTCGGCAACGATACTCGCGACAACCGCGCCTCGAGGGTTCCAGGGGAAGAGATTCGCGCGATGGACACCCCAGAACTCCTCGATGACCTTTCGCGTCTTGTCGTAATCGCCGACGTGTTTCCGAGCGTGTTTCTGCGGAACCAGATCGCGGCTGATGAACAGCGGGGTATCCAGCAAGACGAGTTGCGACGGCGACGGCTCACTCAGCAAGCGTTCAGCCAAACGATAGCCATGCCGCATTTCGATCAGATCCAACCGCTTGCGTTGGGCCTCGAAGTCGATATCGTCCAACTCGGAAATAGAGTCGCTGCCGCGCGTGCTGATCTGATTCCGCGCGATCAGCATATCGGTTCGCACCCCGGCACTGGCATAGACGAAACCGCCCAGTGCCTTCTTCACCGACGAGCGCGTGGCAACGCCGGAGACACTGAGATCGATCACCGCCGGTCGCCGCACGGCCTTCACCAGACCGGCATCGCGAAACAACGGAGCGACCGTTTCGATGTCTCTGATCTGCTTGATCAGTCGGCCAGCCGAGCCCGGCAGCCGAAGTTGGCTCTCGATCGCGAGCGCCTGCGCCAAGGTCGTTCCCGTCACGCCAGCTCCTCCTTTAACCGAACCCCGTACTCCCAATAGGCCGAGGCACGCAAGGCCGCGATACCCGCCGTTGTCAGACCCGCTTCATCCAGATATCCCCGAGCCTTAAGCCCTGGAATCAGCGCGGCGACCCGTGCGCGATCAAGCTGAAACAGCGGCACCGGTTGCGCTTCGAGCGCACTGAAGATGACGTCGGGATCCCCGGTCTGCCAGCCGAAGAGGCACACCAGTACACCGAGTGCCTCGGCCGTGAGGGACTCGGGACCCCCGACCACCGCAGCCATGACCTTCGACTCGGCGGCACATCCAGCCTGTCCCCGGAGCGCGGACAACCACACATCGAGCGCCTTGGACTCGTTCAACAGCGTGATCGACCAAAGCGGGAGACAGGTCGCTGCGAACAGCCCCGAACCGGAATGGGCCTTGATGAACCGCGTGTTGACCGAGTAATCCGGCCACTGGTGTCCGGCTTCTCGGTCGAAATCACCGTCGCTGCCTTGTAATAGGTATGTCGTCTCCTCCGCCAGTAGATCCGGGACACGCTGCCCGACAGGCTCCGCAGCCGCGTCTCGAAACCCGATCGTCCAGTCCAGCGACCCAAGGACCTGCCCCTCGGAATAAGGCGGCAGCAACAACAGGATTCGCCCCGGGCCTGCACACCAGGACGTCAGCGCTGCCCGATCCGCATCCCCCGACGTCTGCATCTCCTTTCCGGTCATCAGGAGAATGCCCTCGTCCGGAAGGGTCTCGCCACGTCGCTGCGCCTGCAGCAGGCTTTCGAGAACGCGGCCGCGACGATGTGCCGCAAGGGTGGGCTCCAGGAAAACCATCATGCCACTCGCCTCGGAGCGGCACCGGCTCGACCGGGCAGGCAGTCTCGAACCCCGGTCATGGCCGATCGCCCCCAAAGGCGAGCCGGGCCTGAAGGATCCCTTTGTCGATCAGCGCCCGCTGTTCCTCCCCCGACAAGCTTGGCTGCCGATCTCGCAACAACTCAGCGGCAATCACGCACCAGCGATCGACACCGATGCCGGTGCCCGACAAGACGCCCTCCCCACGGCTGCGCCAATCTCGTACACGAAGATCAAGCTCGACCGTCAGGTCATGAAGCGACAGTGAAGACACCTCGGCGAGACCGAGCGGCGGGATCTCCGCCAGGCCGCACGCCTTGAACAGCGGATTCAGCGGCACGCGCAGAGCGCTGTTCGCAGCCTCCAGCTTCGCGGCCCGGTAGCCCTGGATACTGTTCTCGATCCTCTGAACCTTCCCGCCCAGAACCGCCGATTGGGTGAGCAGGGACTTGGTCAGGGTGTCCGGCACATCCCGAATGGCCTCGAACCGACCCTTGCGCGCCTGCCCATGGATCTTTCGCAGTTGCTCGTCGGCCTGTTCAGCAAGGTCGTGGAAACTCGCCTCGATCAGCCGATGATCGTTCAAATACTCCTCGAGTAAGACGGGGTGATCCTGTTCCTGGTAGTCCATGGGCAAGGGGTCCAAGACCCGCCGTGCCGTGTCGATCCGGCTTCCGACCGCCTGCGTCTGACCCCGCGCAGTCTTGTATTTCTCCTTGAACTGCCGATACGCATGCAGGATGTATCCGTCGATGTCGTCGAACGGCTTGATGACCCCGGTGGAGGGGTCATAGCCCACCTCACGGCCCAGCAAATCCAGGCGCTCGGAGACCTTGTCGAATTGCAGGGAGCGCAGGAAATGCAGCAGCGTTTCACTTCCGGCGCCGGCTTCCTCCAGTTGCGTGGCGGTGTCTGCTGTTCGATCCAAGGCACCGGAGAGGATGTTCCGAATGGTCTCCAGGGATAACGTGAAGAGCCGCCGGGGGAAAGGCGGCTTGGCCTCCTCGTCGGCGTCGACATGCGCGATCAGCGTATCGGTTTGCGCCGCAATGGCACGGCCGCACCGGTCAACGAACTCGGCGAAGAGCCGGGCGCTCTCTACCCGTTCGTAGAGCGAAACCCTGGGGTCCTCCCAACGCAAGGTTCGCACATGGTCGATGACCACCTTCGTGGCTTTTTCCGGCCGAACCCGTGCCACCAGGAAGCGAACCTTGGACCGGGTCCCGATCAATGCGGGGAGGTGCTCGCCGATTGCCTTGAGGTCGGTGACCTCGGTCAACGCCTGCTCCTGCGTTGCAAGCGCCTCCAGCAAGCTCCTCGCCTTTTCGACGTGATCCAGCGCCTCGGTGGTCTGAGTACCCTGGGGCGCGGCGCCCTTGGGTGCGAAGTAGCCGGGGATCTTGTCGGTGCCGTAGACCCGCTCCAACGTCTTCACGGCGGCCCGGTAGTCATGCGCGCCCGTTCCGTCCAGCCAGTTCTCGGCCATCTGGACTCCGGCCTTCAGCTCGGCCAGCGTCACCTGGATCCACTTTGGTACCTTCAGGGTCTCATCTTCGATCTTGAGGAGATGTAATCCGTGACACCACCACATCCAATCGTCGAAGACGTTTTTCGCGGAGAGTCCGGACGCCGTCGACAGGTGCCCCCAGTACCAGGTGGCTCGCGCCTGATCCAGCGTCCAGGACCGAGGTTTGCTCGGGTCCGCGATCCGTGCCAGGAACGGCGGGAAACGGGCCCGGGCCTGTTCCGGCTGGTCCAGATCCAAGAACAAACCGGCATGCTCGTTCTTTCCATAGCCCTGGCTCACGACCTTGCTGCTCAGGGCGAGGCGCCCGAACAGGGTCGCCAGGGCCTCCGCTTCCACACCGTGCTCCGGCAACAGCCCATGGATTCCGCCGAGCTGAGGCTCTTCGATCGCAAGCAGTCTCCATGCCTTGAACAGCAGATCACGTTCGTCCGGATTGAGCTTGCCGCCGGGGCGCAGCGGCCAGGCGATCAGACCCCGCGCATCCAGACGATGCCGCCATTGCGCAATGGCAACGTAGGTAAAGTCGCGGATGCTGTGGAGGCGGCTCTTGAACTTGGTCGTAAAGGCTTCGTCCTTGAGCTCGAAGCCCGAGCGATAGGACGGGAGCAGACCGATGCGCTCCACGACGTCCAGCTCGGAGCTGTTGAGGTAATACAGCAGGACATCGTCCTTGCCGTGCCGCGGCGGGTCATCGAATCCACCTTTGTCGCAGTAATCCAGGACACCCAAAGACCCGGTAAAGGCCATCACCGGAAAGCGGCCTTGCTCGGCGCGGACTCGGCACGCCAGCGCATGCAGCCGGTTCAACTCGTCCGTGCTGCTCACCCAGGCGAACCAGACCTGGTTGTCGGGATGCAACATCAACCCGTCGCAGAAGAGGAGACCGCCCTTGCCGCCCCGGCCGCGCCCGTGTGGGGCGGCTTGCAGCACCAGTGACTCTTGGTTGGGATAAGGCGGCTCGTCGTACTGCCAGTTGCGGTCCAGCAGTCGAAACAGACCCGTCAGTCTGGTACGCGCGCGCAAGCTCGCATCCGACCCGTAATCCTGCTCGAAGGCGCGCATTCCCGCACTGTGCGCATCCGCATAGCCGGGATCGCGAAAGATCATCGAATTGTTCTGTTGGGTGCGATAGCGCAGATCCAGCCGCAGCAGCATGGCGACACTCGGCCCGATATGCGTCGCCTCCTCGGGCGGCAGCTCCTTGTCCGAGCCAACCAGCTTCTGCCAGAGCGCCTCTGCCGCCAGCTCCGCCGCCGGGTGGCCGTAGAGAAGACCGACGAGATGCCTGAATTCGGTGTGGGACAGCGGGATCAGCAGCGCGTCCGGCTCCGGTTCCTTGATGGCGAAGGTCCGCAGATTCTGCAGCAGCGCCGACAAGTTCAGTCCCTGCTCGACACCGGGATAGAACCATTCGTCCTTGTCCCGCTGGAACTTCGCCTCCTCCAATGCACGCCGGCAGTCCAGCATGTCCCAACGCACCCGGCGATAGCGACTGGCCACCGGCTCGCTGTACTCGTTCTTGTGATCGAGAAGCTCGACCATCCGCGGCGGGCAATCACGAAGCGCAATCGGCAACTGACCGAACAACAACTGCCGGGCGAGCATCAGCAAGTTTCGATCCTTGGTGTCGATGCCCTCGATGGCATTGTCGTCCAGGACATGAGCGGCCACCCGTCCGGAGCTGGCCAGCACCGCCTCGAAGACCTGCCCGGTGGCTGGAATCGGCTTGCCGGCAGCCACGAACTGTCCCAAGACGGCGTCGACGTTGGCCATGACGACATTGAACCAGCCGAAGTTGGCTCCGCTCATCCCGTAGGCGGCCTCGACAAGACCGGTCGGATAGTCGAAGGAAAGCTTGTGCGCGTAACGTAACTGAGCGAGGTAATCCGAGACGTCGCCAAAGGCGTTGTGCTCGAGCTCCACAAGCTCGAAGCGCCGCGCGACGGACTGGATCTCGCGCAGTTGCTGCCCGAGGAGCGGCGAGCAGAGCGCCACGTACCTCAACCAGGGCAAGGCGCGGCGCGGGTCTTCCTCTTTGATGGCCTTGCCGATCAAGCGAATCGCCTGGCCATCCATGCGCTTGGCCTCGTCCTGCTCCAGCCCGAACGTCGCGGCCTCGGCGACGGTCTCCAATTCGTCGAGCACCACCAGGACGTAACGGATCCCGAATTCGCTCAGATACCCATAAGCCGCTTGGACCAAGTCGATGACGAGCTTGGGCTCGAAATAGAGTTGCTCCTCCGTATGGGCCGCATCCAACTGCAGCAGCTCCCGCAGGTGTGCGGAGTCGAAGCCCTCGGGCTCCAGACGCCGCAGTGCCTGGCGTGCAATCTCGCTTTGGATTGACCCGTCGAACGCCTTGGTCGCCAACGGCAGCAGCGCCTTGTAGAGACCAAACGCGAACCAGTTGTCCGAATTCTGATAGTCGGACGCCAACTGCGAGTAGCGGATATAAAGTCCCAGGTACTGATCGCGTCGGTGGACGTCGTCGAACAGCGGGGCGGACGCCAACGCGCCCGTCTCGCTGCGCACATACCACCCCTTGGAGCAGTCGTTGATCTGGGCGATCAGTTCATGGCCGAGCCGTGACTTGCCGCGCCCCCATTCGCCTTCCACGGCGAAGACATGAGCAAAGTTGTCCTGCTCCTGATCGACGGTTTGGATAAAGGTCTTGTAGCGCCGAAAGAATCGCGTTTGACCCACCAGCGGGTCCCGTGGCGGATAGTCCGAGACACCGGTGGCTGCCCAGCGGTGCTGCCGGGACAAGACATCGACATACTCGGATGTCAGATCCATCTCTTTCAGGTTCGTCATGCCATGATTCCCCGATCGGCTTGCTTTAGTTCAACGTCGTCGGAAAGCGGGGCGATGACTCACCCTCTCTGACCTGTCGCTCGATGCCCCATTGCTCCGCCTGCTCGCGAATCGCCCTGCGCAGGTACCGGCCATTCAGCCCCAAGGTCTGAACCCCTCTGATCTGATAGCAGGCGTCCGAAAACGCCGGGTGGATCCGATAGAAGCCCTGCTGACCGGAAAGCCCGTCTTGAAAGCGCCAGACCTGGCGTCGTTGCAGGTCTCCGACCAGTGACGACAACCGGGCGTTCAGCGCCGCCTCCGTCAGGGGTTCCGAAAACAGCGCCATATTCAGACGACTGAGAAGCCCAAGGATAAAGCCGCCGAGCGAACCGCACAGCACCTCGCTACCATCCCGCCCGACCACCAGCACCGAGATCTCCGAGGGATTGTGCGGAGACTGGCCGGACGGAAGCTCCAGGAGCAGTCCCCCGCACCCCTCCGCGGCCCAAGAGTCCTGCACATAGCCGATCGTCGCGAGCAGCAACGCCCAAGGGCTTCTCAGAACCCAGTCAAGCGGATCGAGCATCTCCTCGCCC
The DNA here is from genome assembly GCA_041741175.1 of Thiocapsa sp. Classification (GTDB taxonomy): domain Bacteria; phylum Pseudomonadota; class Gammaproteobacteria; order Chromatiales; family Chromatiaceae; genus Thiocapsa. The sequence continues at coordinate 10,978 of JBGSKP010000384.1, forward strand.
GACCAACGCCCGCAAAGAACGAAAGCGTCATCCGACGCGCCGAATCCCGGTTGGGCAATCAGCCGTCCGGGGCACCAGTTCGCGTCGACGCCCGAGCCGGTTGGGTCGACCGGCTTGAGCCCCGGCAGCGAATTTCGCTGCCACGCGACCAGCCGACTTGCGGCAGCAATCACGCGCGCCAACACCGGCGTTGCCTGGGCCTGCTCCGCGGTAGATCCGAATAAGTCGCGCTCCAACGCGGCTTGCGCGGTCTGTTCAAGGGTTGCCTCCGGCATCGCCTCCTCGACCCAGGCGGCCGCGCCACCGATACGGCTCACCAACTGCGCCAGGGCACCGGGATCGTCGAGTTGCCCCGCTTCCCGGCAGCGCGCCGCCAGGAGCCGAGCCCAAGGGGCGCGAACATCCAACCCGGTCGCCAGCACGGCGGCGATCGCCTCCCGATCCCCGCCGAGGGTCTGCCTCAAACCGAGTAATTGCCGACTCATGACCCAGCGATCCCCGCCGGTGCTCAAATGGGCCAGACCATTCAGCAGTCGCGCCGGAGCCGCGTCGCCTGCCGGACAGGTACCGGTCGTGAACAGCTGTTCGAGTGACTTGGTCGGCGTCATGAGGCGCTTGTGGCCTTGTGATGAATCCATTCCAGTATCAGCATCAGCGACGGCGCTTCGCTTGCTGCGTCCGAGCCTGACTCACGAGCGCCCGCGTCGCAGCATAGGACGCCTCGCAAAAGGCCAAAAAGGGCCTTTGCAGCTCAGGTCTTGGCCAGACGCCCTCTTGTGGAACCAACCGGCCCACCGTCAGCTGGTACTCCGCCAGGGTATCGATATAGCGCTTGCGGTCCTTCACATCGATCACCAGGGGGAGGTGGCCTGAGCGCAGCACCGGCAGATTGGAGAGCAAACGCGCCAGCCGCCCGTTGCCGTCCCAGAACGGGTGGATGTGCACGAAACCCAGATGCAGGTGCGCATAGGCCGTGATGGCATCGACCTCGCTCAAGCCGTCCCGAGACAAAGCGTTCAACTCCGCGCACCATTGCGACATCAGCTCGGGAACGTCCCGCGGATCCGCATACTCGATGAAGGTCTGCCGTCCGTCCGCGGTCACGGCGTAGGTTCCGTTGGGCTCCCGCTTCCAGGCGCCGCACGGCTTGTCGATGTCGCGAACCACCTCGGTCTGAATAGCTCGATGCAGATCGAACAGCTTGTCCTCCGAAAATCCCTCGTCCAACCACCGATAGAGCAGCTCGATCGCCCGCGCATGCCCGACGACCTCTTGATGGTCCTTCAGAGGCTTGCCCGAAACCGTCAGACCTTCTTCGATGACGAATTTGGTTTCGCCCAGCGTCAGGGTATTGCCCTCGATGGCCGTCGAGCCATGGGTCCAGAGATCCCGGACTTGGGCCAGCAAGGCGGCGCGAATGTCGGCGTCGAGACCGCCGAAGGCACTAAGGTCGTTGATCGTCATACGCTGTCATCAGGGTTGAAACAGATCCAGTGAATCCTGCTTAGCATCCAGTTTCTGTTTGCGCTCGGCCTCCTTCTTGGCCTTCTCTTCAGCCTGTTTTTGTGCCACGAAGTCATCGATGGCCTTCGCGTTGAATGGCCAAAACAGCTGGGTATACGCCTCGTTCGGTGCCGGCACCAGGGCAGCGAACGTCTCAAGCTCAGCGTCGCTGCCGACCAGATAGGTCGGGATATCCGGTTTCTGGGCCAACGCGGTGAAGCCGCTGGGCATCAGGTGCTTGGCCAGACAACTCAGGGGCGCGAGATCGACCGCCTCCGGATCGCCGAGCATCTGTGCAAGCAGATGCGCTCCGCCCGGTATGTGTCCACCATTGATATAGAATCCGGCATCCCGATAGCCGGCCGGCTCGCGGTGCCAGTGCATCCTGACCGCGGCCTGATAGCTCTTGATCGTGGCCGTCTTGTAGCCCGCCTTGATCCGGCTGATAAAGCTCAGGGCGTTGTAGGCGTAGGCATTCGCCAGCGCCTCTTCCAACGGGGCATGGGGATAATCGAAACCGGTACTGTGCTGGGCCCGTCGATACGCGAGGTAGACTGGGCGGCCATGCCCCTGCGCCGCGTGCAGAATCTCAAGCGACGTGGCAGTCGACTCCGCCAGATGGTGAAAAAACTCGTGATTGAAGATCTCGAACAGCACCAGGTGCATCAGCACCTCGGGCGAGAAAAGCCTCAGGTCTCTGCTGCTCTCGTGGAGTTGCCTGTGGTAGGAGAGCAAAGGCCCGACGAGCAGATAGATGCCCCATTGATCGAAGGGCGGGAAATGGAACGGTCGATAGAAGGCCATGGCGTCGGCCGGCAGCTTCTGCCAGACGAGTGTACGGACGCTGCCGGCGGGATTGCGCACCGCACCCCAAACGGCTTCTCGCTCCACACCGACCGGTAGCGTGTTTTTGTAGCGATCCTTGAGGTCCTTCATCTCCTGCTGAGTCTTGCGCCGGCTGGGCTCGCGCCGACCGGTCGCTTGTGCGGTAGCGAGGGTTGCGCCATCGATCAACGCCTCGTCGTTGAGATCCGCAAACTGAACGTCCATGGTGCCACCCTCGCCGACCAGACCCTGCGCGAGGAGCCAGTCGAAGAGGGTAGTCATGGTCTCGTCGAGGTTCGGCATCCGGCCGATATCGCGCAGCGTGGCGGGTCTCTTCATCGCAGCGGAGATACCTTCAGGCCGCCCGGTCGGGCCATTCCGTCACCTCGACAAGGCTGTGCTTGAGACGGGCTTCAGCGACGGCTCCTTCCAAGACCTCGGCAACGGCGTCATCGAGCCATTCCTCCCCGCACTGATCACAGACCAGCGCCGGGACATGGCGCACCACGACGACGCCGAATCCGAGATCGGCGGTAAAGGTCGTCGATCCCTGGATTCGGGCACCGCCACACATTGGGCAGAAATGGCTCATCGCGGTCTCCTCGATTTCAGGTCTGGTCTCGCGTTCCATCATCCGCTCCAGGACATGCTTGCGCCATTCAATGCGGCCGGAATCGATGCAGTGGCGCAGCTCGGCTTCAGTCCACATGCCGGTTCGCTCCCGAGAGACAGAGCAAGGGAGGACGAGCGAGCCGTGCATCCGGTGCGGCCTGTTCGTGCATCCTCCGGGACGTGGCGCTAAGCCTCAGTCTCCGGTTTCGCGCGCTCCAGAAGGTCATAAAGCTGGTCCAGCTCCGGGAACAGGGGCTCGCCCGCGCCGTCGAGTCCGTCGGTCTTGAGCCGTGCCAGGATGGTCCGGTCGAGGCTGTCGTCGCCCGCCTCCAGGGCCTGTTGGGCGGTGACGAGTTGGGATTCGGTGATTTGGCCTTCGATGAGGGCTTCGACGAGGAGTTTGGCGGCAGTCGTCAAGAATCCTGATGCGAAATAGGCTGCTTGCGCCTGCGCCAACATGTCTCCCATCTCGTTTGCCTGCGGAAGCACTGGAATGACGATGTGATAAAGATCATATTTGTCGATACGCGGGTGCGTCGCGCCGCTCGCAAGCGGGCGAAGCTGCTTCAGCGTTGCCTCGGATTTTAGTACACCGTACAAATACCAGCCGGATAGATCCCCTTTGGCCTTTACGCACATCAGCTCGGTCGATCCGACTGCCCCAGAGAGCCAAGAAGGAATGTAGCTAACTTTGTTCAAGTAAGGCCGAAGCTTGGCAACTACCGGACCTTCATTCAGCAGACGACAGGAGCCTATTACACCAGCCGAAGCGACGGTTACGGGGCGTAGCTGGCAAGAGTTTGAAGAAATCGTATCCAGCCCGATGTAGCGATTCTCCTTCTCATAGCCTGATATGGCAATCGCTGAAATTGTCGCCATGTCCTGTAGTGGTTTACCGCCATATGCTTTCAGATACCTCTGCACCCGAATGCGCTCTTCGTCAAACGCGCCTGGATTCAGTGTATAACTGATATCCTGTTTTATCGCTAGCGAATGCTTGCGTCCAGTCCGTTTATCGACAAACGCTTCCGGGAATTTCACTCTAAGATGTGTCTCGAAGCTTTTCTCAAGCCACTTCGCCAAAACCCTCAGACGCTCGGCTTGGCGCACTTTGTCGCCAATGTATCGTCGTACTTTTCCCTGTGGTCGCGGAACCCCGAAGCTCGGGACATCAAGGAGACTAACCCCAGGGATCATTGTCCCTCGCTGGAGTCTGCGAAAAGCCAGGTGTCCGTGGTAAGAGTTCAAGAACGATGATAAAAAATAAGCGTCCTGCTGAACAACACCCTTAAAGAAAATAATCTCAGATGAACAGTTACAATCTTTCTCGTTCTCCGGGACCACACCAGAGTTGCCCGGATCACCTTTTCTTATCGTTAAAAGATCTCCGGGTTTGAGTATGGATTTCCGCATGTTTTCGATATGGGACGCGAGCTTAATACGCTCGCATGAAGATGAATCTACCACACCATCTTTAATGCTTTTACCAGCGACAAACGGAACGGACTCCTCGCCATCCTTCGCATAATGCGGCTCGACCGCCGCGGTGTGGCCGATCCCAGTCGCCTTGTAATACGTTGATAGCGGGACGCAACCGATGGAGTCCAGCTTCCGTTGATTAGCAAGATACACTGGCCCGTAAAAATCGGCGTTCAATCGCTCCGTTAACTCCGTCGAGTTTATCTTGCGCTGGAACATCAGGTCTTTCTCTCGACAGCGCGGATTACGCGGCGATTCGCGGAGCAAATCAATACGCGCTGTTCATCGACGACGGACGCGGTCGAGAGTACACGCCAGACTAATGTAGAACCGTCATTGCAAAACATAAAACGCCTGCCTTCTCTACCCCTAATCTTCTTCGTGTTCTTCGTGTCTTTGTGAATCCTACTCGCCCCGCTTGTAAGCACCGACGATCTTATCGAGGTCATTGGACACCCCCGCCGAGTAGTCCTCAATGTTGTTCTTGACGACGTATCCCAGCGTATCGGCCACCGCCATGAAGACATCGGTCTGGGGCTCGGGCAAAAACCGGTTGTGGTCGTCGGCTGCGGCGTGACGCTTCTGTAGATACAGGATCGATGTCTTGGCCCCGGTGCCGGAGAGCTTGAAGGTGTCGGACGGAAGCGAGATCACCGCCTTGACGATCGCCTTGCCGCCGACAAACTCCCCGGTCTGCTCATCCTTCTTACCCATGATGTACTCGCGCACGTAGCGATCCCCCGAGTTGCAGAGTACACCGTCCGGCAAAACGATCAACAGCCGTCCACCCGGCTTGAGCAGTTGCAGACAGCGGTCGATAAAGAGCACGGCCGGGTCGATGGAGCCGCCCTTGACCTGCTGCCAGTTGCCCTTGCTGTCCGGCTTGCTGCCGAGCGCCAGGCCCCCGGTGCTCGGGTGCAGCTCGTAGCGCGGCTTCTTACCGCCGGAGACCTTGCGCAGATCCGTCCGATAGCCGGCCCAAATGGGATTGCCGTCGGCGTCCTTCTCCAGATCCCCTGTGTCGACCCAGACTTGCTTCACGGAGTCGTACCAGGCGTTATAGGACTGGACGATCTGCTCGGCTGGCCGGAAGCCGCCCAGAATCTGTTCCATGTAGGATTCGTACTGCTTCTTGGAGCTCTGGCCCTTGGCGTCCGAGCCGAACTTAGGCGTTCCGAAAGGCGGATTGGTGCAGATGAGACTGAAGCTGTTGGGCTTGAGCGCGCGGGAGGTGAGCGAATTATCCGTGTAGAAGATCTTCGCCTTGGGCGCGCCCTGCAGGGCCATGTTGACCCGTGCGAGCATGACCATCCTGGGGGCGGAATCCGCACCGACGAAGCCGTGCTCGATGATGGCGCGATACAGGCGCTCTTTCTCCAGATCGTCGATGCCCGAAAGCTGACCCCAGATGAGTTGGCGCAAGCGACTCAAGGACACCGAGCCAAACCCGAAGCTGCCGCAGGTGGGATCGCAGAAGCGAAAAGCCCCGGCAACCAGCTCTTCGATGGCCTTGGGGTCCTGCTGGATATCGTGAAAGGCGATCTCGAGCATGGCCTGTTTGACCGGGTTGGGTGTCAGGTAGACACCGAGGCCGCCCTTGGACTCGAAGTTCGCGCGCAGAAAGACATCGAACACGCGGCCCAGCACGTCACCCGACACGTCGGCCAGCGTCCCCTGCGCCTTGCCGGGGACCGGGCGGCCCTGATTGTCGGTGACCGGACCCAGGTTCTGGATGGCGTCGAGCAACGCCTCGTAGTTCTTGGGTTGGGTGAGCCGCAGGTGGGTCTTGGGGTCGAAGATGGGGCTGCGGGTGCCGTCGTCCGCGGTGATGACATAGTCTGGATGGGACTTGAGCTGGTCGAAGGCGGCCTGAATCTGCTCGACCGCCAGGGCGCCATGCTTGATCACATAGGCGTGACTGAAGACCTCGCGGAAGTTGAGCCGCTGGTCCTGGTACTCGAAGGTCAGGTCCTCGCCGTGATGGCAACGAAAGGACTCGAGGAAGAGGATCTTGGCGACCTCCTCGATGATGTCGTTCTTGTCCGACACCCGGTCTTTGACGTTCTGATAGACCTGCTCGTGAAAGGCGTCGAGCCGATGCATCAGGTGGGTGTAGACCTGCATCGACCAGGTGAAGGTCTCGTCCTTGCGCAGTCGTTCGTATTCGCGGATCAGGCCGAGACCGGGGATCCGATCGACCGACTGGGTGCCGCTTGCGCCGAACATCTCGTAACAGCGCTCATGGGTGTCGTCCTTGAGGTGACAGAAGACAGGCCAGATGTCGCCCGGCAGGGTGGCTAGAAGCCCGATGGCCAGGTCGTCGAGCCGGGCGGGTTCGGACAGATCCCACTGTCCCGGTGCGAGGGCGATCAGCAGGATGCGCGGTGTCTCGTTGCCCTGGACATCTCCCCACACGAGCCCGGCCTGGAGGTCGTCACGGTCGCTCGGTAGACCCTGCTCCGAGCTGAATTCCCGATACTCTTTACGTAGCGCGAGGTAACGCGCCCCGAGGGTCTCGTCCGTCATGGTCGTCTTGCTCCGATCCTGTCACTGCATACTGGTTTAGGACTCAACGGACCAACCGCACCAGCGGTCCGGTCAGCGCGAGTCGTGGATGGGCCTGCACCGCGGCGCGGATCATCGGGTCAGTCACCACGAGCCCCGGCGGTAACTTGGTCCGCAGCAACGCGAGCGGAACCGGCCCATCCAGGGCCTCGACCACACGGGCGATGGTCTCGCCCAGATCATCCGCCGGCGGGCTACCGGCACCGAGCCGATAGCCCGGATTGCCCGCGTCTTCGCCTTGCACATCCATGTCCGGCAAGCTGCGCAGCCAAAGCCGCACCTGGCCCTTGTCCCATCCCAACCGCTGCCAGAGGAGCGATCGGCTCTGCCAGATGTCGTCCAACGTCCGCATGCCGGCGGCCAGGTCTTTTCTGATCCCCTGCAACTCGGTCAATGGCTCCACCATGGCAGTCTCCCCTGTGCCCGTGTGATGAGGAAAAAGCGTCCACGACCCCGGCGAACGTCCCCGGCAAACGTCAGGCGCGTATCTCGATCGCCGGGTGAATCGCCGCATAGAGCCGACCGACCTCGGCCAGCAATGCATCCATCCGGCGCCGCATCTCGCGCCTCTTGACCAAAAGGTCCACAAGTGTACCGTGCCAACGCTCGGCAAGCCCTCGGTCCGGAACCGGCAACACCACCTGTTCCGCAGCGGCGGGCTGAACGAATCGCTGCACACTGCCGGTCGCCAAGCGCGCCCACTGCGATCGCGCGAAACGCGACTCCATCAGGAGCGCGTAGGCGCCTTGGTGGCGGTGAAAGCAGAACGTGATGAGTTGCTCGGTGGGCAGGATGCACCTGTTGACCGGCTCTGCCAAGAAGGCGACCTTGGGGTCGGCAGCGAACGTTGAGACAAGCACGTCGAATTGAGCCACGGCGCAGACCTGGGTCCGCCAGGCCACATCCGCGCGCCTGGCCAAGTGCTGGCCGATACCGAGCTGTTGGTCAAGGTCGCTGATCCGGAGCACCCGACAGGTTTCCGGTTTCACCACCCGCGGACGCCGCGGAGAGATCCGGGCCAGTGATCCAAGGGGCATGGCAAATCCGGTCGCCCTCACACTTAAAGCGGGGCGCTAAGCTACGCGGCCAGCTCTCCGCAGCTGACTGCATGTCTCCGATACGGTCAAAGCCCTTGGTTGCCTAGGCCCACTCAACTCCCGCGTCAATGTCCCATGCCATTGTTTAGGTGATTTTTTTCTCCCATCGTTGGCGACGCTCCAGCCCGATTTGGGCGGCCTGGATGAGACACCCTAATTTGGGCGGGCATTTGCCCCCTTAAACCACCAACGGTACACTTGCTTCGCCGCATACCCCGTTGACAAAAAGCCGCATTTCTGTATTGCGACTCAGCCGCACCCAAACGATCGGGGCGTTCGTGCGTCGAGTATCTATTCCCAACCCGGCCCGCCGCGGTTCGAATTACATGGCGGATTCAAAGCCAATGATGAAGGCGGCTGTTTTTGGCAAGCTCATTGACTCTGAATGGATGGATGGAGAATGCTTAACAAGCTCGCCAAACTGGCACTGGTGTCCACGTCACTCGCGCCCATCTGCCTAACACTATGGTTTGTGGAAATCAGCAGCGCCTGGCAAAACAGTGTGTCATGGTTAGACAATCTGACCTCCCATTGGCAAGCGGGCAGCGGCTACCTCTTGGCGGCCCTGATACTAAGTGGTCTTTGTATTGGCTTGGTGTGGTTGTCGGCTTCGCGCTATGGGCTGGAGCGATTACCTGTCAGAATCAAGTCGGTGAAAACCGTAGACAAGGAGATCGTCGGATTTTTGCTGGTCTACCTGCTGCCACTCATCAACCAAAGCCAGAACACCATCAGCCTGCCGGTGCTGGTGTTCATAGCGGTGATTTTCTTTTTCATCATCTATAACTCACATGCCTATCACTTCAATCCAATGCTAGGATTTTTCGGCTATCACTTCTTTGAAGTGACAATCGAGGGCGAAATCACCTACGTGCTAATTACTCGCCAGGACATTACCGACTGCAAGGCAGTATCGCAGGTTGTGCAATTAACGGAATACATGATTCTGGATGCCAGTAATGCCTAACAACAACACGATTAATTTGTTTGCCTTGGCCGATGATGAAGATGCACCAATTCGGCGTATACCAATGACAGCGGAACTCAACGGCGAACTGGCGCAACTGTTCAAAAACCAGCAGACGGCGCTTTTGGCCAACAAGCAGCCTATTACATTCACCGGCAGCTATAATGTAGATGAGGGGGAAATCTTCACGATTGCCGAATACCCATTACCTCGGGCGTTCGGCCAAGCCATCGGCAATCCGCTGACTTTGCCGATTTTGAACCTAGACACCGAGACACACCGAATCAAGGCAATTTTCAGCGGCACATGGTCAGCCGCAGAGAAAACCGTGAACTTTCAGGTATTCGATACTGGCAAACTCCTCAAACGCGGCCTTACCTTTATTGGTAGTGGCAAAATCTACAAAAGACTTGAAGAACCAGGCTTGATGCTGCAAGACAAACTTACCGCCAGCTTTAGGGACGGCATCTTGTACTTCAGCTCCTACCATAACACCAAACGTTTTCTGGATCTGGCCGACTACTACCGCGAAGCCACCGACACCGATCTCGACGCCTTCACAGCCACCGAACTATTTGCATTTGAAGACGAAGCGGGATTCAAGAGTCAGGCAGATTCCTTCATCCGCAAGAAAATTGCTTTGCTGCAGAAAAACAGGGTACTCAAAGACATTACTGTCGCCGATATTCAAAACGTCGCCGATAACTTCAACATCAAGCTTCCGGAAGAGCACCACATCAGGATTGCGGTGAATGAAGATGGTAAATTAGTCATCCCAGATGACAAGAAGCAGCTGAAAGAGTTAATCAGATTCTTGGATGAAGATTACGTTACCGCACCACTGACAAAACGCAAATGTCTGACTAACTCCAAACGGTATCTTTGATCTGGCATTGAATAGAAATCCATAAGTACATTGCGCTGCACCGGGTACCAGTTCCGCTGAGCACCGTTGCTGGCAGTGAGCTAAGTCGTTACGAACTTAGCCGCCTGCAAATAGAGTGAGAGCGATCCCTCACTGGCAAACTCGCTGCGTCAGCTTCGGTTCTTCTCCTGCTGCCAGATCCCGCCAACTGGGTCGACTGCAACGCAGGCTTACCGGGTCGCCGGTCACGACGCAGGCCGGATTCCGGGCAACTTCTGCGCCGGTCGAGGGTTATTCGATTGCCGTGTAGGCCGAACGCGAAAGAGCTTGAGACAGCCTTCGGGCACTCGGGATCGGATCCGGCACCCGGCGTTCGACCCGGCAGGGGTTCGCGGTACGGCCGATCCGGACAAGGCGGTTCCGGGGTCCGGCCTGTGGGTCCGCTTGGATCGGCGCCGAGCGCGTCTTGCCCGCGCCGTCACACCTCGTTCGCATGCGGCGACGCACCGACCGCTGCGAATCCCTCATGGAACGCGACAGTGCCCCGCGGCAGGATCCCGTCGAAAGACACGGCGAAGAAGACCTCGGGCGGAACGCCCTCGAGAACGAGCTGCGGGCAGCTCTCGAACCCGAATCTTCGGTAGTACTCCGGATGCCCCACCAGACAACAGCCGCGCGCCTGCTTGCGCTTGAGCCGCGACAAGCCTTCTCGCACCAAGGCTTGGCCGATCCCCCGGCGCTGAACCTGCGGCGAGACCGAAACCGGGCCAAGTCCGTACCAGTCTCGTGTGCCGTCCGATAAGGTGACGGGCGAGAACGCGATGTGGCCGACGACACGGCCATCGACCTCCGCGACGAGCGAGAGTGCAAGGACCTCGGCGGCGCGGAGCGCGTCGATGATGAAGTGTTCGGTCTGGTTGCTGATCTCAAGGTCCCGAAACGCCGCGACCGTCACCTCGTCGATTGCGGCGATATCGTCGCTCGTTTCGTTCCTGATCTTGATGTCCGACGTCATGATTTCGTTTTCCTCCGCTCGGCAACCCGCCGTGCCTACTGGTCGGTTCCGTCGGTGTGGGGGGAGAAACACCGCTCCTGTTGCTTGGGCGAACCTGCCTCTTTGCGGGAGCCCCCGGCGGGACGCGGAACCCCGAAACTCACTTTCAAAACGCGTCCTCGCCGTAGGAATAACCGGTTGCATCGACGCCACTCGGAGAGTCCATCGGCATTCCGGTCGATGGGTTGATCCAGAAGTCATCGCGCTCCGCATCCGCCTGCGGTTTGTGCCCGTCTCGCGGGAAGGTCAACCAGAGGGCCACCATCCCGAACAACAACGCCGTGGTGGCCACGTGCCTGTCGAGCAGGAACATGCCGACGAAACCGCAGGGCACACCGATGATCCACCAGACACGCGACCGCACCGTTTTCAACGCACGCCACACGCGCTTGCTCCTGTCCATTCCCGACCTCCGATCCGCTCTTGAAACATCATCGGAACACTGCCGTGGGGTCGAAGAGAAGAGGCCCTTCAACCTCGACGTGCCGACGCTTCAGGACCCCGATCGCTCGCGAATCTCACCGAGCGTCGCGATCACGACACCGTAATCGATGTGGGCTTTGTTGACACCGTCTTTTTGATAGAAGCTCTCGTTCGACGCATCCTTGGGAAGCCCGGCCCAGATACGGGACAAGTTGTGGGCGAAGTCGTGATCGCTGATCCGACCACGCATCCAGCCGCTCATGTCGGCATCGTTTGCGAGTCGCAAGGCCATCCGATCCTGGAGCTGTCGGCTGAACAGTTCCTCCCCGGTCAACCCCATCCGATCGATCAACCGGTCGAACGTGCTCGGAATGATCTGATAGCGACCGATCGCCGAACCTCCGTTTCCGCTCTCCAAGAGTCGACTCTGGAGCGCCCGTACCTCGGAGACCGTCATCCGGGTCAGATCGATCTCGCTCTGGTCGGCCTTGCCGAACCACGCGTTGTAGTTGCCGCGTGATTCGGGTTGGGCCAGCAGATCCAGCACCTCGCCGCGAGGTCCCGGCGTCACGCTGCGTTCCGTGATCGGGCGATTGCTTCGTTGCCAAGCGCCACTTAATCCATCAGTCTTTTTTTTTGAGCCGATGCCTTGCGTATTGTAGGTGCCGATCAGGCGCAGATCGCTGTCGTCGCGCGACACCGCCGAGCGCTCGACGAGATCGGCCACATGTTGACCCCTCGCCCCGCCTCCGGCCTCGTCGATGACCGCTTGACGAGCCGCCTGTTGCGCAGCGCTCGGCGCGAAGGCAAACACGGAGTTCGTGGCTTCCCGGAACAGGGTCTGCTGGGAATCCGTCAGACCATGCTCGGCAACCTGCTGCAGACGGGCGTCGATCATGGCGCCCCGTGCCTGCGTCCAGCCGACCTCGCCACCTGCAGCCTCCCGTCCGGCAGCGACCGCCGCGGAGACATCACCTCCGCTCGCCAGGGTGGAGCCGAAGGCCTTCGCGGCCGCGACGGTCTGCCCCAGAGCAGC
>JBGSKP010000385.1:0-3211 GCA_041741175.1 Thiocapsa sp.
GCGCTTCGCGCAGATCGGCGAGCGCGTCCCACAGGGGCTGCGGGCAGGGGTTGACGACCAGCGTCTCGCCCTGCTCGCCGACGAAACCAATTTGCGTGCGCTCGATCAAATCGACGACTGCGTTCTGATCCGGGAGCGGAACGGTGATGGGTACCGGCTCAATCTTCAGGCGCCGCCGGACCGCGTCGAGGGCACGACGATAGTCTGCACCCGGCCGGTCCATCTTGTTGACAAAGATCAGTGTCGGGAGTTGAAAACGTGAGCGTTGGCGCCAGACCGTTTCGGTCTGGGGTTCCACACCCCGAACGCCGTCAAGGACCAGGAGGCAACCATCGAGCACGCGCATGGCGCGCTCGACCTCGATGGTGAAATCCACATGACCGGGCGTGTCGACGATCTGCAGCAGATGATCGCGCCAGGGCGCCTTGGTCACCGCCGCGGTAATGGTGATGCCGTGCTGCTGCTCCTCGGCGAGATAGTCCATGTGAGCGGCGCCGTCATGGACCTCGCCGATTTTATAAGATGCGCCGGTGTAAAAGAGGATCCGCTCGGTCAGTGTGGTCTTCCCCGCATCGACGTGGGCGACGACGCCGATATTGCGGACGTGCGACAATCGAGTTGTTTTTTTCATCGGCATGAAACCAAACAGGTGCGAGAGACTGTATGAGCGGTTTTGATCTTGGCACATGCAAGCCAGCGTTGCTCGCGACGGCTGTTTGCGCATCCGTGCTTGGCTGGGGATCCATGGATGACGCCCGAGCCGAGACCTTCCGGTTTGAACACCCGAACGATTCTGTCGTGGGGGTCTCGTTCTATTTCAAGACGCGTGATCACGACACGCTGTTGGATGTGGCCCGGCAGAATGGCCTGGGTTTTGACGATATGCGTCAGGCTAACCCCAAGGTCGACACCTGGGTGCCCGGCGACGGAACTGAAGTGGTCGTCCCGGCTCTGTATGTCCTGCCGGACGCGCCCCGCACCGGAATCGTCATCAATCGCGCTGAAAAGCGCCTGTACTACTACCCGCCCGATAATCCCGACGAGGTCCGCATCTACACGATCAGCGTGGGCCGGGACGCGATGGGCACGCCGTTGGGCAGTTTTAAGGTGATCGAAAAAAGGAAGGATCCGACCTGGACACCCGGACCGAATGTACGCGCCGCACATGCCGCACGCGGCGATATCCTGCCTGCTCAGGTCCCCCCCGGTCCCGACAATCCACTGGGCAAGTATGCGATGCGTTTGAGTAATCCGGACTATCTGATTCACGGCACCAGTATGCCATGGGGTCTCGGGATGGAGGTCAGTGGGGGGTGCATCCGCATGTATCCGGAGGGCATCGAGGAGCTGTACGGCCTGGTGGATGTCAAGACGCAGGTGAACATCGTCGATCAGCCGTACAAGGTCGGATGGCGCGGAGACGATCTTTACTTGGAGGTGCAGACCGGCGAGAAGAGCGTGCGGCGCAGCGCGCGCGAGGTGATTCCCGAGTCGGTGCTCAACACCGAAGGTCTGATGATCGACTGGGAGGTGGTGGAGCGAGCGGTGGAGGAAGACACCGGCATCCCACAAGTCGTGGGAAGCCGGCGCAACCCGTCAGACGGGTCTTACTTACCCATGATCTTCTGATACATGCGGTCGAGCCGTTCGGTGTTGGCGTTACAGCATGCCTGGGCACTGTTGGCCGTGTCCATGGCCTGCTGAGCCATGTCACGAGCGGTCTGGTCGGTGGTGCAACCACCCAGCAGGGACATGCCGAGAACGGCAACGGCGGACAGGGAAGCGAGCTTGACGATCTTGGTCATCGGTTTAGATCTCCATAGTTGGCCTTTAGGCCCTATTTATATAACACATAACCGCGGGTTTTTCCGAACCTCACAACTTGTCGGTCCCGAGCAGAGTCAGGATCACAAGGTCTTCGGCGCACAACATATCGCGACCCCTTTGATTAACATCCACCTTTTCTCAGGGCGGAAATAGACCGGTGTCGCGATACGTTGGGGAAGATTGAGGCAAATTTAGCCACGTATCAAGTCCACCACGGCCGCGCCGGCAGGTTTTTTTCGTGCCGGTTGCGCTGATACAACAAACCGATGTCTCTGCGACACATGGACCCGGCCGATTCGGAGGCGACAGGATCGCCTGCCGGTGTGGCTGGAATCGGTGTGGCTGGAACAGGCGCACTCCCCGGTGCAGAATCGAATATGCCCGGCCTCGTCGGGCGGGCGGCGCGCGGTGAGCGTCCATACCGCGACCCATCCAGGTGTTCGCCTTGACGAAGGCCCAACAGGAGATACCGATGCGCCGGTACTATGGTCGTTCAGCTCAGGGTCAGGCGGCGGGATCCGCACAGGCATCGTTCCGTTGTGACGGCTTCGTGCGCGACGGGGTGATCTGTGCGCCTCCCGGCAACCCTGTGCCTCTGAGCGCACTGCCGCCGTTCCTGCGTGCCCTATTGGTTACGGACGGAACCGTGACGAAGATTCTGGAGGCCTATTTCTGGGAGCCCGTCTCGGTCGACACGCTCGAGCAGCGCTTCCAGGCGGCTGAGGAGCCCGTGCCCGCCATCGCGGTCGAGCCCGGCGATTGCTGTCTGATTCGCGATGCCCGGCTGCGCGGCACCGACACCGGACGAACCTTCGCCGAGGCCTTTTCGCTCATTCGGACCGAGCTGATTCCGGACGGTTTTCGCCAGCGCCTGATCGATCGGGAGATCGGCATCGGCGTGCTCATCCGCGACAGCGGACTGGAGAGCTACCGAGAGGTCCTGGATGTGGGCATGGAGTCGGACGCCGCCGGTCATCGCGCGATCTGTCGGACGTATCGCATCATCATTGCGAGGCAGCCGGTCATCCTGATCACCGAGTGCTTCCCGCTTGCGCTCTACACGGGCGAGCGAGACGATCTCTGACGGTCTGCGACAAGGGTGCTTCCGGCACATGCTTCAGCCATCCATCGATACGGTTTGGTTTCACGAGACTCCGAGGGTGTCGATCTGGCCCTGCGGGTTGCCGGACCGGCGCCGCGCGCGATTGCGCTGCTGCTTGATGTGCTCAGCCGATTCGGGATCCTGCTGATCCTTTACAGCATTGGGCTCGCCAGCATGTTGGTCGATCGTGATTTTCGGCGTCTCGGCGATCTTGCCGCGGGCACTCTGGTGGTCTACGCCGATGCCCCGCCAGCCACGGCGCCTGGTCCTGATGCGGCGCCC
>JBGSKP010000386.1:0-10558 GCA_041741175.1 Thiocapsa sp.
GTCCGGCGAGGTGCTGGATCCCGCGCCGCTCTGGGACGCACTGTTCGACGACCTGGCGTGCGGTCGCGCACCCGCAGACATGGCGGCAGACTTCCATCGCGGACTGGCGAGATCGCTCTGCGCGCTCGCGGTGGATCTGGCGAGCCGCCGGGGGATCTCGACCCTTGCCCTGTCGGGCGGGGTCTTCCAGAATCGCGTGCTGCTGGAAGCCGTTGCGAGCGGACTGGAGCGGTCCGGATTCCAGGTCTTGCTGCAACGTCAGGTGCCGGCAAACGATGGCGGTCTGTCGCTCGGTCAGGCTGCGGTTGCGGCTGCGCGGGTCTTACGTGGTCGACCCCGGGTGTGAGCGCCCTGGGCAGGGGCGCACTGCCGTGTCCGCCGCCAGCCTGCCAGCCTTGGCCTCGTGCGGTATTCGAGCCGATCGCCAGAGGCCGTCCGCAGCAGTGGCATCCCTGAGGCCCGGTGGGTTATGGTCCGGATCCGGGTTCGCCGGACAGGGTCTGTGCTGTCTGCTGCGCCTGTCATCCGTCCTGATCGACTCATGCCATGGCGGCCCGGCCGGCCGCGACAATCACTGATCGAGAGAGCCCCATGCCGCGTCCGATTCGTGCCCGTATCCATCTCGATGCGGTGCGCCACAATTACCGTTTGGCTAAACGTCTGGCGCCGGCGGCGCGTGCCCTTGCGGTGATGAAGGCCAATGCCTATGGCCATGGTGCTGTTGCGGTCGCGCGTGCACTCGCCGCTGATGCCGACGCCTTTGCGGTGGCTTTCATCGAGGAGGCGATGGAGCTGCGCGAGTCCGGTATCCGTGCCCCGATTGTGCTGTTGGACGGGATCTTTTCACCTGACGAGATGGCCGTGGTTGAGCAGGCCGATCTCACCCCTGTGGTCCATAGTCGCACGCAGCTTGACTGGCTACTCGCGGCTCGCCCGGAGCGTGCGCTTGACTGCTGGCTGAAGCTGGACTCAGGGATGCATCGGATGGGGTTGGAGCCTGAGGCGTTTGCCGGCGCTTACGCCGAGCTCGCGGCTTGCACGCATGTGCGCGGCGTTGTCTTGATGTCGCATTTTGCCCGTGCCGACGAGCCCGAGCATGGCTATACGGAGCAGCAGATGCAGCGCTTCGAGCAGACCACGGCGGCGATTCAAGCCCCGCGCAGTCTCGCCAATTCAGCGGCGATCCTTTCCAGGCCGCGCGCGCATGGCGACTGGACGCGGCCCGGCATCATGCTGTACGGCGTCTCCCCGATGGACGCCGGGCATCCGGGGAGCGCCGCATTGCGTCCGGCCATGACACTGGAATCGGCCCTCATTTCGATACGTGATCTGGTCCCCGGCGAGCCGGTCGGCTACGGCGGACGTTTTGTCTGCGAGCGCCCGACCCGAGTCGGTGTCGTCGCCATCGGCTATGCCGACGGCTATCCCCGCCACGCCCCGGACGGGACACCGGTTGCGGTCAATGGCCAACTGACCCGCATCATCGGGCGCGTCTCCATGGACCTCGTCACGGTGGATCTCACCGGGATCACGGACGCCGCGCTCGGCGATCCGGTCGAGCTGTGGGGCGAGGTGGTTTCTGCCGATGCGGTTGCACAGGCCAGCGGGACCATCGCCTATCAGCTCTTCACCAACCTCGGCCGGCGCGTGCCCCTGGTCTATGACGGGGCCTAGCCGATGGGGTATCCGTCAGACCAGATTTGCATCTGGCTTACCGGGGCGACCCATGCGCCGGCGCGCGGTACCGGCACCTCCTGTGCCTTGGCCAATCCCAGCCCCAGCATGGCCGACCAATACGGCAGGTTGACCCCTGCGGCGCAGCTATAGAGCATCCCGCCGGCGATCCGTGCGTTGATTTCCAGTAGATGAGGCGAGCCGCGCGCATCGCGGAACTGAATATTGACGATGCCGTCCAGACGATAGTGCCCGACCAGCCAGCGTGCAGATTCGATGGCCGGGCCGCTTGTCTCCAGACACTGTGCGCGCCCTTCCTTGCGCCGCGCGATGGCGGTCACCAACTCGCCTTGCCAGGCCAGACAATCGACCGAGCGTTCCGGGCCATCAAGATACTCCATAACCATCAGCGCGAACGGCCGGCGCGTCTGTGCCAGTGCGCTGCGATAGCTCTCCAGAGGCGCGACATTGCAGTGCACCTGCATGATGGCGTCGAGCGGATCGATCGATTCGTCAAGGATCCGAAAACCGGCTCCGAAGACGCCGTGTGTCGGCTTGACACAGACGCGCCGATGGTCAGTGCGCAGCGCCGCATAGGCGTCGTCGAATGCAGCGCGACTCGTCACCACGCGATAGGCGGGCAGCGCCATCTGACCGGTCACCTCGGTATAGAGGACGTCCTTGTACTCCAGCGCACCGGTTAGCGCCTCGGCCGGGGCAAGCTGCAGGCGCACCCCGATCACGTCGAAATCTGCACGGGCGCGCGCGATGGCCGCTGCATGGCGCGACGGCACAAACAGGCGTACGCCGTGGCGTGCGCAGACGTCAAGTGCCCATTGTACATAGGCGTCTTCTGGACTCTCGCGCGGCGGCTCATCGACAACCAGATCGGCGATCAGCCGCACCGGGGCGTCAGGGTCGCCGTGACTAACGCAGATGGCAATCGCACCCGCCGAGCCCTCGCGCAGCAGCCGCACGGCATCGTAGATCTGCGACAGGCCCTGGTTGAACCACACGAGTGGACGCGCTGTACTCACGAGGGCACTTCCAGGTCAGCGGCGTATGCATTGCGGCGTGCCAGGGTCTGTCGTGCCCAACGGCCATGCGTGGCGGTCTCCGCCATTTGGCCGGCAAAACGGAACACGGCGGCAGCGCGGGGATCGAGGATGGCCTCGGCAAGGGCCGCCTCGTCGGGTCCGACGCGATAGGCGGCCTCGATCAAGGTCGTTTGTGTCGGATGGATGGCGGTCTTGGCGAACAGTCCACGGGCGACATCAAGGACCAGCTCGCGCTCCAGCACCTCGGGGCGGTCGATGTGCTCGAACACCGGCGCCGAGAGCGCGTAGCCATGCGGGCGCAGGGCAATGATGAGGCGATCGATCACCAGACCGAGCGGGGTGTCGTAGGCGGTGAGATGCGCCGGGCGCTTCATGCCGAGGATCTGCAACAGGTCATTGCCGCCGATGCGCACGCACGCGACACGCTCGCGCACCGTATCGAGGCGCCACCGCAGTGCCTGCAGGGCGGAATCACAGAAGGCAACCTCGGTCTCGATGATCGGCATGATGAGGAGCCGGGGAGCCTGTTCAAGCACCTCCAGATAGGCCCCAATGTTGTCCCCGTCGACCTTCGGCAGGCACACGCCATCCAGGTTCGTGCTGCCGGGCATATCGAGGATCTCGGCGAGCACCTCGGGGCTGCGCGGACGCACAAAGCGCAGCGGGCCCCGTTCCCCCAGGCCAGGGAGAACCCGGCGCAGATTAGCGAGGGCCTCGCCGACGGAGTCGGGGTGCACGGCGTCTTCGGTGCAGAGCACGAGCGAGCGCAGTCCGGGGAGCTTGTGCCCACGTAACAGCGCGCGCACATCACGCCGCGTTGCCGGCATATAGAGCGAGGCACCGAGGCTCAGATAGGGGTGGCCGCGCACAGGGAGCGCCGGCAAGGCGATGTCGGTTTGGGTGCGGATCATGGTTCCTCGCGTCTCACCGCGGACGCAGCGGCGGGACGGTCCCGACACGAGCGAATCAGGGCAGCCGCCTGAAAGGGCAGGCTCGGGTCGACGTCGACAGCCACGGCGCGCGACTCGGCGAGCGCCATGAGGTGTTGAAGATCCGCAGCGCCTGGATCGCGAACGATAAGGCGATCGGGAATACGGCGCAGCAAGACCCGGGTTGCCTCGGCGATGCCGGGTTTGACGAGGTTCATATCGGTGATGGCGTGTTGCGCCATGCACCGCTTCAACCAGTCCTGGGTGGCACGGCCACGCTGCTCGCGCGGCTGGCTGCGCAGGGGTCGTGCGTGCGCACGCGCGAAGGTCCGGCTCACTTCATCGAGAAACCAGCGCGATTGATCCAGAGGCTCGAACGCCTGGTAGTAGACGCAGCCATGAAAATCGTGCGGGCCGATCTGCTCGTTGAGCAGCGAGCGCGAGACCAGGCCCGAGACCGTGGCGTTGAGGATCCCCGACGGGATGGCGTAATCCTCCTCGGTCGCGGCCACGTCAGCGCTTCCGCCGATATCGCTCAGCACATAGAGCCGCGGGTCGAGCTGCTCGGGATTGGCGTGATTCCAGCGCCTGATCGCCGCGCGCAGTTCGCGGGTGATCACGCCTTTGGCGGTCCATCCGTCGACGAATACCAGGCCGGCCGGCGGGCGCGTATCCACGCGCAGGATGTGGCGCAGCGCATTCTCGTCGATACCGCGATCGCGAATGATCGACACCGAGTAGTGGCGGGGCTGCGCACTGCCCTGTTGTATCAGTGCACGGTGCAGCAGGGCGCCGACGGGGGTGCCGGCGCGCGCCAGCGAAACGATGGTCACGGGGGCTGTGCGGGTCGCGTCGATGTGGGCCGCCAGGGAGACGATATCCTGTCCGAGGCGCTCGGCATAGGTCAGGGTGAGCGCGCGAAAGAGCTCCAGATAGGTCGCCGTCGGAGGCGCTTCCTCGCTGAGCATCTCGCTGTAATGGCGCTGCCCCGACTGGATGAGCCGCTCCTTCTCGCTCAACGCAATCGGATCGAGTTGCAGAGGCGTCAGCAGAAATTGGCAGTCATCCAGGTCATAGCTGCCAGAGAAGGACTGCTTCGGCGCGTCGTCGAGAGGCTGATCCCCGGTGTTCACGTCCACAACTCCTCGTGGATCTGGCTGTTTCGCGGAGTCAGTGCAAAATGGCAGAGCTTCAGATAGGGGGTGTCCGAGCTGCTGTCGCCCAGACCGATGAACAGCGTCTGCGGTGCCTGCCCGGCGATCAGCTCCATGAGATGGCGCACGGCGGCGGCCTTGCAGGCGTAAGGCGGGAGCAAGGCCGCGTTGCGTCCGTTGCAGTGGACGCGCCAGTCGCCTAGCTCCCGGGCATCCAGCACACTCTGCAGTGCCGATGCCTCGGGCAGTACGGCGTTCGCTTCGGCCTTGACGGTAATATAGACCGGGACCGCGGCATCCTCGATCAACCGCCAGCGCAATGCCGGTGCGCAGGGGGCGAGCTGCTCGTCGAGGGTCTGCAGCAGGGCCCCAAAGAGCGGCTCCAGACGCGCGGCTTCGGCCTGAATGCGTGCGTGCCAGGATGCCAGCGGCGCGCCGTCCGCGCCGTAGATCATGGCGCCATGGCCGGTGATCCTAAAACTCTCAAAGCGTGGGCTGATCACCCGGTCAAGCGCGACCCCGTTGCGCCCGGTGACCGGGATCAGCTGCGCCCCTTCGAACAATCCGAGCAAGGCGACCTGATCGGGTGAATGGAAGGAGAGCGGCGCGCCGCTGCGATCATGCGCGGCAGTGACCAGGGGGCCGTCGCCGGCGCGTGCCGCGGCCTTCTCTGCGGTCTGGAAAAGCGTATCGTCCAGGTCCGTGAAAACAACGATCGGTATCATGTCCTCGACACTCCCTGCGGTCCAAGCGGTGCCGCCGTGATCCGGTGCAGGCGCAGCGGGTAGGCGTTCGTTGGGCCGCCTGCGCCGCGCTCGCTCACGACGAGCCAAGTCGCCTGATCCGCAGGCGGATTATGTAAGTAATAGCCGACGCCCTGGTGGTAGGGGTCCTCGCATGCCAGCGATTCGGCGATCGCCCCGCCGGGCTTTACCGGGGAGCGCGATGTGCATTGTACGGTCACCCGGTAGCCCTCTGCAGCCAGTGCCTCGGCGTGCAAAAAAGACGGTAACGCACATTCCCCGACCCCGATCGCGGCGATCGACGCATCTGTGTCGCGCGCCGGGAGCTCGATTCCATGGTGCGTGACGGCAAGGCCCTCGGCAGGCATCAAGACGCCGCGCCGACCCAGGTCGTCACGGGCGGGTGCCGCCGGCGTCGCCGCTGCCGTGACATTGCCCGGCAGGCTACCGGAGTGAAAGCCATGCTCAGGCACGAATGCGAAGGACCCCGTCAGCAACGCGTGCCAGGATACCGTGAGCGGACGACCCGCCACCGCGGCCGCTGTGTCGGCGATCTGCGCACGACGCGGCGATGCAAGCCAGTCGACCAGATTCACCATGCACAGACGCCTCAGCGCGGGCATCAATGGGATGACGCCGGTCAAGAGATTCTCGACAGTCGCGCCGGTGGACAACTCGTCGTCGATGATGACCAGGGTGCGAGCGCTCCTGAAACGGTTGCGCAGCGGATCCGCTGGAGGGTAGAGCAGGTGCCCCGGTGCATGGGAATGCGCCTCGGAGAATTCCAGCATCGGCGCGATGGCGAGTGGGGCGCGCGTGCTGTGCTGAAAGACCACGTCCTCGCGCTGCCAACGCTGCGCGAGCGTCTCGGCAATCCCGCCGCCGAGACCCGTGGCGGTTTCGGCCATGGCGATCGTCCAGACTGGGCCGGGCAGGTCCACGAGGTCCTCGACAAGCAGCCGGTAAGTCTCGCGCATCCGCGCGGGCGTGCAGGGGATATGGCGGCCGAGAACCCTGGAGACAAACAGGTAGGGTCGTCGTGGATTGGCACGGGCCGCGAATGCCAGCAGGCGCTGGAGCGGCACAAGCTCCGCAGTCGTCTCGATCTGAAGGGTACCGCCGGGAATCGGAAAACGATGGTCCATCGGTGAAGCGTCTCCGGTAAGCAGGATGCCATGAGGACCGTCAGGATCTGTCGCCGATCCGCGCAGGACCCCGGCGCGCAGCGACCAACCACTCGGGGCGCTGTGGCTCGCGGCGCTCAGGCCGCAGCGGGGACGAGTGCTGTTGTGCGTTCGACGGGCTGATGCCGGTCCCGGCGGCTGGACCGGGACCGGATGGGGTCTGTTCTCAGGTTTTGCCCGGCATTTTGGGCTCGCGCTCCGGGAAAATCAGCGAGGCGATCACGCCGATGGCAAGCGTACCCAGGACGATCCCGAGACTGACCCCGGCGCCGATGTGGATCCCGGTGTCGCCGATCGCATGGTTCCAGCTTTGCAGTGCCAGCTTGGCGGCGATGAAGTAGAGCAGGACGATGACCGCCTTTTCCAGATGGACCAGATAGCGGGTCAGCGCCGCAAGGACGAAGTACAGACTGCGCAGACCGAGGATCGCGAAGATCATGGCAGCATAGACCAGCAGCGGCTGCTGGGTTACCGCGATGACGGCCGGAACCGAGTCGAACGCGAACATGATGTCCGAGGTCTCGATGGCGATCAGACACAGAAAGGCCGGGGTAGCCAGGAACGCCGCCGTGCTGGTCCCTTGGATCTGAATCTTCGGATCGGCGTCCTGCAGATCGCGCGCAATGGCCCTGGTGATAAAGAACCGTTCGGCATGCAGACGCGGGAAGATCGGCAGCACCCGTTTGGCCATACGCACCGACCAGTGGTCGGTGTAGTCCTCAATCTCGTCGTCGGCGTCGCGCGCCGTCATCATCTTCCAGGCACTCCAGGCCACGACCGCGGCGAAGAGGAAGCCGACCCAGGGACTGGCGAGAAACAGACCGGTGCCGGCAACGACGAAAATCGCCCGAAAGAGCAGGGCGCCGAGAATGCCCCAATAGAGAATGCGATGCTGCAATGCCCCCTTGATGCCGAAGGAGGCGAAGATCGCGATGAAGACCATCAGGTTGTCGACCGACAACGTCTTCTCCAGCACATAGCCGGTGAGGTACAGATCGGCCCAGGTCTTATCGAAGCGAAACCAGAGGTAGGCGTAAAACGCCAGGGCCAGACTGATCCAGAAGACCGACCAGAGGCCGGCGTCCTTCAGGCCGATCTCGGTCGCCGTGCGGTGCGCACGCAGGTCTAGATAGACCGAGACGGCGATGACCGAGAAAAAGATGATGATGACTTCGAGCGGAAATCCAAACGAGTGATCCAACGGGTTTCTCCGTGCGTTCCGGGTGAAGCGGGGTGAGAGATTAGATCCAGGCCCACAGCGCTTGGCCGAGGTGCATCAGGACCAGGGCCATGAGGCCGGCGATCACGTCGTCGAGCATGATCCCGAGACCGCCGGGTACTCGTCGGTCGATCCAGCCGATCGGCCAGGGTTTCCAGATATCGAACAGACGAAAGGCGAGGAAGCCGGCGATCACGGTGGCGAGACTCGGCGCGATACCGATCATCGCGATCATGACGCCGACGATTTCGTCCCAGACGACCGAGGGCGGATCGCGCTCATCAAGCAGGCGTGCCGCGCGTTCGCACAACGCCACACCGATCACGAACAACACCGCGACGATGCCGAGATAGGCGATGAGCGGCAGTGCGGCGAAAACCAGATACAGGGCCACGCCGGGAAGGGTACCGGCGGTGCCGGGCGCATGTGGCACCCCGCCCGTGCCGAAGCCCAGTGCCAGAAACAGAACGATGTTGTTGCGCATAAGCGGGACGGCGCCGACGCGCTCGGGCGTGTCCCGAACGCGCCGGCTCGGCATCAGGCCCCGTACTCTTGCGTGAGTCCTGCCAGGCCCGCGGCGTAGCCGGCACCGACCGCCTTGAATTTCCACTCCGCGTCGCGGCGATAGAGCTCGCCGAAGATCACCGCGGTCTCCGTCGCATAGTCTTCGCTCAGATCGAACCGCATGATCTCGGCATTGTGGGCGTCGTCCACGGCGCGGATGAAGGCGTTGGCGACCTGGCCGAAATTCTGCTTGCGGCTTTCGGCCTCGTAGATGGTCACGGCAAAGACAACCTTGTGTGCGGTCGGCGGCATCGCTGCGAAGTCGACCAGAATCACCTCGTCGTCGCCGTCCCCGGCGCCGGTGCGGTTATCTCCGGTATGGGTCACCGCCGCTTCCGGCGTGGCGAGGTTGTTGAAGAAGACGAAGTGCTGGGTCGAGAGCACCTTGCCGTTCTCGCCAAGTACCATCGCCACCGCATCCAGGTCGAAATCGGCACCATCGGTGCTGCGGGCATCCCAGCCGAGCCCGAAGCGGGCCTTGGTCATCCCGGGCGCTTCTTTGGTGAGCGACACGTTGCCGCCTTTAACGAGACTAACAGCCATGCGTTTACTCCTCAGGTGTGTGAATCAATTAAACCGCGCCCAGCGCGGTACGCAATGTTTTTTGATGGGATCGGTCCCGGCAGACTTAACAACCGCCGGAGCCGGCGCGGTTTAACCGACGTTCACGCCGTACTGCAGCGCCAGCGTGCGTAAGCCGCCGGCGAAGCCCTGACCGATGGCGTTGAACTTCCATTCATTGCCATGACGGTATATCTCGCCGAACACCACGGCGGTCTCGGTGGAGAAATCCTCGCCCAGGTCGAAGCGCAGGACCTCGGCGTTATTGTCTTTGTTGAGCAGACGGATACAGGCGTTCTGCACCATGCCGAAGTTCTGGCGGCGCGCATCGGCCTCGTGGATCGTCACCGCAAACACCACCTTCGCCACCGCTGCGGGCAGTTTGTCCAGATAGACGTAGAGGACCTCGTCGTCGCCGTCGCCAGCGCCGGTGAGGTTGTCTCCGGTGTGCTCGACCGAGCCATCGGCGGCTTTCAGGTTACCGTAAAAGATGAACGCCTGATCGCTGAGCACCTTCCCGGACGCATCGACCAGGAACGCCGACGCATCCAGATCGAAGTCCTGTCCGTCGGTGATGCGTGCGTCCCATCCCAAACCGACATGGATGTTCTTCAGTCCGGGCGCCTCTTTATCGAGTGAGACACGACCGCCTTTCTGCAATGACACCGCCATGGGGCTTTCTCCTGTTTCGATGGTGATGACCGTCTTACCCGCGAACGGCGCGCCGGGACGGTCTGTCTGGATAGGTCTTATTTACTGCCTGCCTTCCAATTGAAGCCGAATCCGAAGTTCCGGTCCATCGGCTCATGTCCGGCGAAATAGTCGATCAGCTTGGTGACACGGATCCGCCCGTCGTCGTTCTCGAGCAGAGCGATCGCGCACATGCCTTTCCCGGCACCCGGCTCGTCGAGATGCACGCGCAGCTGCTGGGTGCCCGGCGCCGTGATGGTGACGACGGCATTGGCGGCAGCCCAATCGGGGGCACCCTCGTAGATGAAGGTATAGATCAGCACGCGGCGGATCTCCCGCCAGTGCTTTCCGTTGATCAGCAGGGTCTCGCCTTCGGTCGACTCGCCGCTGCGGTCGTCGCCGAGCAGTTGTGCGTAGGGTTCGGATGTGAGGGATCCAAAACGTTTTCCGAGTGCCTGAACGACGTCTTTTTGACCGTTCACCTGCTCGATCATGCAGCCGAGGTCCAGGTCGATTCCGCCGCTCGTTCCCCCGAACAGCCCTTTCTTCAACTTACCGCGCGCCCAGTTCAGGTTGATGTTGATCTCGCCGTAGCCTTCGGCGGGCTTTTCCAGCGAGATCGGTTTGCGCTTGGTGAGATCGACCGGGCCGCGCGGTGCAGGCGGCGGGGCTGCGCTTTTGGGCGGCGGAGGGGGCGGCTCCAGAAGGGGGCGGAGTTTCTGGTATAAGCGAATGCGTGTTGCGGGCAAGATCTTCGGAGCATACGATCAATGGCTGCTTCA
>JBGSKP010000387.1:0-7326 GCA_041741175.1 Thiocapsa sp.
CACCGAGCGCGCGCGCGGCTATCGAGGCCGCCTATCTGGCTGGCGAGGACGACGAGTTCATCAGCCCGACCATCGTGGCGGGTGGTGAGCCGATTCGCGACGGCGATCAGGTGATCCACATCAATTTCCGCAAGGATCGACCGCGACAACTGGTCACCGCTTTCTATCAGCCGGATTTCGACAAGTTCGACCGCCGCGGTGTGAGCCAGGTCAAGGTCACCGGCATGATGGAATACGACGCCTGGTTCGGTTTGCCCTTTGCCTTCGATACCGATGCGCCGAAGACGACGCTCGGTCAGATCCTCAGCGACGACGGTATCGCGCAGTTTCACTGCGCCGAGACAGAGAAGTACGCCCATGTGACCTTCTTCTTCAACGGCGGGCGCGGCGACCCCTATCCGGGCGAGGAGCGGGTGCTGATCCCCTCGCCGAACGTGGCCACCTACGATCTGCAGCCCGAGATGAGTGCGCCGCAGGTGGCGGATGCCGTCATCACGGCTCTGCGCAGCGACGCCTTCCCCTTCATCGTGGTGAATTTCGCCAACGGTGACATGGTCGGCCACACGGCGGTGCGCGAGGCGGCGATCGCGGCCGTCGAGACCCTGGATCGCGAGGTCGGCCGTGTTCTGGACGTCGCCGTAGAGTGCGGCTATTCGGT
This sequence comes from Thiocapsa sp., assembly GCA_041741175.1. Classification (GTDB taxonomy): domain Bacteria; phylum Pseudomonadota; class Gammaproteobacteria; order Chromatiales; family Chromatiaceae; genus Thiocapsa. The sequence continues at coordinate 659 of JBGSKP010000387.1, forward strand.
GATCCTCAGCGCCGATCATGGCAACTGTGACGAGATGGTCGACCCGCTCACGGGCGAGCCACATACGCAGCACACCGTCTATCCCGTGCCCTGCCTCATTATCGACGAGGTGCCCTGGCGGCTTGGGGTCGGCGGCGGGATCAAGGATCTCGCTCCGACCATCCTGCATCTGATGGGCATCCCCATCCCGGAGCAGATGGACGGGCGCTCGCTGCTGCTCGGACCGGCGACGGTTTGACCGATGCGCGTCTATCTGGATCTGCTGCGCGATGTGATCGATCACGGCATCGATAAGTCGGATCGCACGGGCGTGGGGACGCGCTCGGTGTTCGGGCGCCAGGTCCGCTTCGATCTCGCTCAGGGCTTCCCGCTCCTGACCACCAAGCGCGTCCACACCAAGAGTCTGATCTACGAGCTGCTCTGGTTCCTGTCCGGGTCAACCGACAACGGGTGGCTGCGTGATCGCGGCGTGACCATCTGGGATGAGTGGGCCACCGAGGACGGCGGGCTTGGGCCCATTTACGGCGTCCAATGGCGCAGCTGGGCCTGTCCGGACGGGCGTGTGATCGATCAACTGGCCGAGCTGGTTGCGACCATCCGCAGTCGCCCGGATTCACGTCGTCTGATGGTCTCGGCCTGGAACCCGGCGGACCTGCCCGACGAAACCCTGGGCCCGCAGGAGAACGTGCGTGCCGGGCGGATGTCGCTTGCGCCCTGCCATTGTCTGTTTCAGTTCTATGTCGCGGAGGGGCGGCTCTCCTGCCAGCTCTATCAACGCAGCGCCGACCTTTTTCTCGGGGTGCCCTTCAACATTGCGAGCTATGCCCTGCTCACGAACCTGATCGCGCAGCAGTGCGACCTGGCGGTTGGTGAGCTCGTGCATACATTCGGTGACCTGCACCTCTACCGCAATCATCTGACCGATGCCATCGTCTTCGAGCAGCTGCGTCGCGAGCCGCGACCGCTGCCTCGGTTGAATCTGCTGCGACGTCCGGCGAGCCTGTTCGACTATCGGTTCGAGGACATCGAGATGCTTGACTATGATCCGCTGCCGGGGATTCGGGCGCCGATTGCGGTCTGATGCTGAATCGCGTTTGGAGTGGATTGGTCGCCTTGAGTTGGGTGTGGTGTTGGCGCGGCTCTGCGATGGCTGAACGACGCGATTCAGGATTGTTTAATCCGGGTCAGGTGGTTGGAGTGGGTGCGAGATCGGATCCTCGGGTTACGCGTTTTGGTGTTTGCTTTCTTATTGCGTTGCGCGGGTTTGCGCAACGGTCACCACATTTCCGGGCGAGGAGTTGCCGCTGATGGATTCACTGATTCAAGTCCTACTCCAGTACGGACTCTTCTTGGCCAAAACCATTACGATCCTGCTCGGCATCGCCGTGCTGCTGATCTTCGGCATGCGCTTGCGACAGGGCGGACAGGGTGATTCGGAGCAGTTGGAGATCACCGATCTGAATCACCGCTATCGCGAGTTGACCTATGCACTGAAGGAGTTTTCGCTCTCCAAGAAGGCATTCAAAGCCTTTCTCAAGGCCGAGCACAAGGAACAGAAGGCCCGCCAGAAGACCGGTAGCGCGGATCGGAAACGGCTCTTCGTCATCGAGTTCAACGGCGACATCCGCGCCAGCGAGGTCGGTGCTCTGCGTGTCCTGGTCACCACGCTGCTGATGGAGGCCCGCGATGGCGATCAGGTTCTGGTGCGACTGGATAACTCCGGCGGTCTGGTGAGCGAGCATGGCCTGGCCGCGTCGCAGCTTGCACGCATCCGCTCCAAGGGCATCCCGTTGACGGTGGCGGTCGACAAGGTTGCCGCCAGCGGCGGTTATCTCATGGCCTGCGTGGCCGAGCGCATCATCGCCGCACCCTTCGCTGTCGTCGGCTCCATCGGCGTGCTGGCTGAATTGCCGAACTTTCACCGATTGCTCGAACGCTACGGCGTGGATTTCGAGCTCCACACCGCAGGCGAATACAAACGCACATTGACTCTATTCGGCGAGAACACCGACGAAGGCCGCCAAAAGCTGCGCGAGCAATTAGAAGAGACGCATCGGCTCTTTAAGTCATTCGTCTCCACCTACCGCCCGAGCCTGGATCTCGACCTGGTCGCAACCGGCGAATATTGGCACGGCCAACGCGCCGTCGAGTTGGGACTGGTCGACGCGATTCAGACCAGCGATGACTTCCTGTTGGCCGCCAATGACGGGATGGATCTCCTGAAGCTCAAATACAGCGCCCGCAAAAAGCCGATCGAGCGTCTGCTCTCCAGCATCCAAAGCAATCTGGATCAGGCACTGGCAAACTGGCGTCGCTGAGCGTCGGGGCGGCGATGCGGACTGTCTACCATCAGGTTGCGGGTGCCTAAACCGCCATCTGACTGACGGAATTGCTCATGGCCGCACGCCCGGACATTCGCGAGCAGATCGATGCCTTCCGATCCCGGTGTGATCGGGAGTCACCGGAGGGCGTGCTGGCCGCGGCACGTCAGGCGCTGGCCGATCGGCATCGCCTGATGGTCGCCAAGGCCGCGGAGCTGGCCGGTGATCGCCTGATCTACGCGCTTGAGCCGGATCTGATCGCCGCCCATCGGCGTTTTCTGGACGATCCGGCGAAACGCGATCCAGGCTGCATGGCTAAGGGCGCCATCGCACGGGCTTTGGTTGCGCTGGACAGTCAGGATGCGGGCTTTTTCATCGCCGGAATTGGCTACCGGCAACGTGAGCCGGTTTGGGGCGGCAGCGTTGATACGGCCGTCGATCTGCGCGTGAGCTGCGCCATTGGTCTCGCGGCCACGCCTCACCCGCGCGCGCTGATTCACCTGGTCGATCTGCTCCACGATCCGGAGCCGCATGCCCGCAGCGGTGCGCTGCGGGCGATCGCCTGTACTCAACCGCTGGCGGCAGAGGCGGTGTTGCGCTCCAAAGCGCTCGGTGGCGATCCGGAGCCCGAGGTGACGGGCGACTGTCTTGTTTCCCTGCTACAAGTAGCCGGGGAGGATGCGCTCGATTTCGTCGGTGATTTTCTCGACACGCCGAGCCTGGAGATCACGGGTCTCGCCGCCCTCGCGCTCGGGGAGTCCCGCCTCGATGGTGCCTTACACCTGCTGCGTGCCCGCTGGGATGCCGAACCCTTCAGGCGCAGTGCGGAGCATCTGTTGTTGCGTGCGGCGTCACTACACCGCAGCGAAGCAGCGCTCGATTGGCTGGTCACGGTTGTTGCGGATGCCGACCGGGCAAGCGCCGAGGTCGCGATCACCGAGCTCGACACCTATCGCGACAATGCGCGGCTGCGGGCGCGCCTTGCCGCGGTCCTCGCCGAGCGTCATGACGCTCGGCTCACTGCGGGCTTCGAACAAGCCTTTCCCGCCAGAGACCCCGAGGCGTGATCCGGTTGCTTCTGGATGCCATGATTGAATCGCGCAGCGCCTGTGATTGTCGTGGACGCTGGAGGCTGGGTCTGGGATCAGGATACTCGGCTCCCCTGCCGTGCCCCGGGCTCGGCTGACTCGACCAAGCCTTTGCGTTATCCGAGCGTGCGCCGGCGCAGGCGCAGCGGCATGCCGCCTTTGGGACCGAGCGTGATCTGAGGCTCCAGCTCCAGCTGCTGGTTCGGGTGCAGGAGTTCGAACCGGTAGCGCTGCCCGATGGTCGCCAGAATCAGCGGGCCTTCGACCAGCGCGAACTGGTTGCCGATACAGATGTGCGGGCCGCCTCCGAAGGGGAAATACTTGAACTTGTGCCAGCCGAGATCGGCATTGTCGCCAAAGCGCTCGGGATCGAAGCGTTCCGGATCCTCCCAGAACTCGGGGTGACGATGCATGGCGTAGGGGCTCGTCATCAGGACGCTGTTCGCCGTAATGTGGTGCCCGCCGACGTCGAGTGGCTCGGCCGCGGCTCGCATCAAGAGATAGGCGGCCGGGTAGAGCCGCAATGCCTCCTTGAAGACCATCCGGGTATAAGGTAGACGCTCCAGATCATCGAATCCGGGCGGTCGCCCGCCCAACACAGCATCGATCTCCTCGTGGAAACGCGCCGCGATCTCCGGCTGGCGCGCCATGTGATACCACACGTAGGTGAGCGTCAGTGCCGTGGTGTCGTACCCGGCGAGATAGAGCGTGAGCACCTCGGCGCGGATCTCCTCGTCGGATAGGCGCGCGCCGGTTTCGGCGTCGGTCATGTGCACCATCATGGTCAGGAGGTCGTCGCCATCCGCACCGCTCGCGCGACGCTGATGGATCGCCTCGGAGACGATGCGGCCGAGTGTGTCGGAGAGCGCCCGCTGGCGGCGATACTCCGGGGTCGGAAGCCAATCCGGGATCTGCAGCAGGCGGTCGAATTGGCGCGTGGCGATGGCCTGCAAGGCCGGAAGCGCGGCGGCTACCGTCGCGGCATGGGCGGTGCTGTCGACCCGGAAAAGCGCCGCGGTGACGATGGACAGCGTGAGCCCGTCCATTTCCTGTTCCACATCCGCCTCCTGTCCGTCGTGCCAGAGCTCGGTCAGGGCGAGCGCGTGGCGCGCCATGATGTCGGCATAGCCGCGCACCTGCTGCAGGTGCAGGGCGGGGGCGATCATGCGGCGATGGCGTTTCCACTCCTCGCCTTCGATGGTCAGAAGACCCACCCCCAGGGTCTTCTCGAGGATTCTGCGCACGAGAGGATCCCGCGACAGATGCCGATGCTGGGTCACCAGCAGGTCGCGGATGAGATCAGGATGCGAGACCAGATAAACGCGCCTGTGGCCGAGCCGGAATGTGACGAGGGGCGCGATCCGCGCGCTTTCGGCGAGGAAGCCGAGACGATCCTCGCTAAAGGCCCGCAAACAGCCGGTGAGCCAATGGCCCTTGCGCTCAACCAGCGTGAAGGTCGGGGTGCTCATGACAGCCTTTCCTCCCGTGTGCAAGCTGTGTCTGCTCCGGTGCCTTGAACAGCACTGCTTAAGGTGTTGGCGAGGAGCGCTTTGACAAGCGGTCGGTATCCACGTCGCACCGCCCGGGACAAGCCGCTTATAAGCAACTGAGTCGATTGATGCGCTCCTCACTCAGACACTGCCGGCCGAGGGCCGATTTTGACCGATACCACGCGATCGGGACTCGTTTTTCAAAAATTGTAACCTGGATCAAAGTCGCGCTCACCGCCGACGTCGAGCATGCGCTTGGGGCTCTCGGCATCCATTCAATGCCGTTCAACGCGTGCAGACTCCGAGCAGGTTCCTCACACGTTTCCAGGGTTGCAGGGTCACCGGAGCCTGGGCGGCGCCGCGGTCGAAGAAGAATCCGGTCGAGGATCCGCCGTCGAGGTTAATGGCGCGATCGACCCGCCAAGGCGTCAGGGCGTCCGAGGAGGCAAGGATTGTCCCGAGGTCGGCGAGGGTGAGACTGCTCCGGGTCGCGCCGACGACCCAGTTTCCGCGCCAGTCCGTCGCGATGAAGGTGCGGCGCCGCGGATCGGAGGCGGAGAGGCCACGCACCGGGCGTCCGCTCTCCACGAGATAGGGTCCGGTCTGCAACAATGCGGTGATGTGCGGGTGATCTTGGAACCGGCCACGCCGGGCGAGGTGGATGCCGCGGTCGTCGCTGTAAATCAGGCCGCTCAGGAGTTTCACGGTCTCGAAGCGATCGATCCGCTGTCCTTTGGAAATCACGAGCCCGGACGGCTGCCAATTCGGGTGGAAGAAGCCGCCGTTGACCCCGGCCACACAACCCTCGCTGCGGAAGGCTGCCTCCAGCGTCGGGTAAGCCGGTTCCGGGCCGGCCCCCAGATCGATCACCTCCAGGCGGAACGCCCGCGAGGTGAAGAAGACGAGGTGGGCGGTGACCTGTTTGCCGTCGGGCGGGCGCACCGCGGTGCGCTTAGCGTAGGCGAGGTCGACGCTGATGTCCTGTCGCTCCGACTCCCCGGCTGTCGTCCAGTCCGCGGCAAGCGCGTTCGAGGCATGCAGCAGAAGGATCCAGAGCAACACGCCCGAGGACGCCTGACGAGGGCTGAAGGACCTCCTCACGCGAGCAGCTCGCTCGCGTCGGATCGTCGTCCTCACGGAGCCGGTTGCCGGAAATCTTTCAATGGTCATGCATCATGGCGTCGAGCTGCTTCCAACTCCGGTAAAGGCGTTGCCGATGGAGTGTCGGCCGAGACCGGCGGACACCGCGGGCCTGCGTCGGACCAAAGTCGGACCCACACTAAACTCAAAACGTCCAAAAAACTCCCATAACCATCGATCTAGGGTTGCTTGACGAACAACTTTCTGCGCGCGTGAGTCACGTTTAAGCTGGCGCAAGTTTGGCCTGCTCGAACAGGTCCGCGAGGGCCTGTTGCAACCGCCCCATGGCGGTGGCGATGGGCCGGTTGGGTGCTTTGGGGCAGCCGTCGAACAATTGGGACAACCCCGGTCGCAGGATGCGGCTGTGGACCTTGGTGAAGAACAGGGCCACCCGTAGACCCGAATCGGTGACCCGGTAGCGATGACTCTGCGGGATCCGTTCGATGAGGCCATGCAGGCGCAGTCGGCGCAGATCGTAGGTCATGCGTCCGGGTGAATAGGCCGCGAGCGGCAGCCCCAAGGCCTGCGCCATCCAGGTGCGCATTCCCGCATGGCGGAAGCCTTCGGGCAGGGTGAGGAACAGGCACAGGGCGGTGAACAGCGCCAAGACCCGCGGATCGTCCAGGTGT
>JBGSKP010000388.1:0-12558 GCA_041741175.1 Thiocapsa sp.
AGAAGCGCCAGGCCGAAGGCCAGCCAGCCCTCGCCGGACCTCAAGCGCAGCAGCCAAACGGCGAGCGCAACCGTGATGCCGACCGCGACGAGGGCGAACAGCCAACGCTGCCAGCCGCCGGCATCGGCCAGGAAGCTGAAGGCGGCACCCGTGTTGAACATCAGTGTCAGGTTGAGGTTCGGGATCAGCTCGACGACCTCGAAGGGTTCGAGCAGGCCCAGCACCAGCCACTTGGTGGCCTGGTCCAGCAGCAGGACGACCAGAGAGAGCCAGAGCCAGTGTTTCATGACGGCGCCTCCGGTGCTCTGGCCAGTCGTCGAGCCACGCGCCGAGTCGATCTTCGCCGACTCGTCCGCCCTAGGCATAGTGGCGGATCTCGCCGTTGCCGGCGACATTCTCGACACAGCGTCCGCACAGCTCCGGGTGTTCCGTGTGTGTTCCGACGTCTGCCCGATGGTGCCAACAGCGCACGCACTTGGTGTGCTTCGACGGTCTGACCCTTACGGCGAGTCCCGTAAGCTCGGTCTCGACCGCGTCGGTCGGCTGCTCGCGCGCCGGGTGCAGACGCACCTCGGAGGTGATGAGCGCGAAGCGCAGCTCCTTCTCGAGGCGACCGAGAAGAGCATAGAGTGCCTCGGCGCAATACAGATCCAGCTCGGCATCCAGCGACGAGCCGATCAGCCCCGCCTTGCGTGCGGTCTCCAGCGCGGGTCCGACGGCGAGACGGGTCGCGATGACTTGATCCCAGAAGGCGCGGTCCATGGGGTCCCCGTCGGCGAGCGGGAAGAGCCCTGCGTACCAGGTTTCGACGAAGACGGTCTCGGCGCGCTGCCCCGGCAGATGCTGCCAAATCTCCTCGGCGGTGAAGCTGAGGATCGGGGCGAGCCACCGGCTCATCGCCTCGGCGATGTGATACATCGCGGTCTGGCAGGAGCGCCGCGGCAGGCTGTCCGCCTGCGTGGTGTACTGACGGTCCTTGATGACGTCGAGATAGAAGGACCCCATGTCGACGACACAGAATTGCTGGACCTTTTGATAGATGAGATGGAACTGGTAGTCGCGATAGGCCTCGATGACCTCGTCCTGAAGCCGGAAGGCGCGATCCACGGCCCAGCGGTCCAGTTCAAGCATGGCCTCTGGTGCAACGCAGTCGGTCGCTGGATCGAAGCCGTTGAGGTTGGCGAGCAGGAAGCGCGCGGTGTTGCGGATGCGCCGATAGGCGTCCGCCGTGCGTTTCAAGATCTCGTCGCTGACGCTCATCTCGGTGCGGTAGTCGGTGGCCGCGACCCAGAGACGGATGATGTCCGCGCCCAGGGTCTTCATGACATCCTGCGGCTTGACCACGTTGCCCTTGGACTTGGACATCTTCTCGCCCTTGGCATCGACCGTGAAGCCGTGGGTGAGGACCTGCCGGTAGGGCGCGCGGTCGTGCATGGCCACCGAAGTCATGAGCGAGCTTTGGAACCAGCCCCGGTGCTGATCGGAACCTTCCAGATAGAGATCGGCGGGCGCACGCAGCCCGTCGCGATGCTCGAGCACGCAGGCGTGGGTGACGCCCGAATCGAACCAGACATCCAGAGTATCGTGGACCTTGTCGTACTCGGCGCCCTCGGTTTAGCCGAGCAGGTCGGCCGGCGCGAGCGCAAACCAGGCCTCGATGCCCTCCTGCTCGACCCGGCTCGCGACCTCCTCGATCAGCTCGGGGGTGCGCGGATGCAGCTCGCCGGTCACCTTGTGGACCAAGAGCGTAATCGGCACGCCCCAGGTGCGCTGGCGCGAGATGCACCAGTCCGGCCTACCTTGGACCATGCCTTCGATCCGGCTCTGACCCCAATCGGGCATCCAGCTCACATGGCCGATCTCGCGCAGGGCGGCCTTGCGCAACCCCTGCTTCTCCATCCCGATGAACCACTGCGGCGTGGCGCGGAAGATGATCGGTGTCTTGTGCCGCCAGCAATGCGGATAGCTGTGGGTGAAGCGGGTCGCCAGCAGCAGCGCGCCTTTGGCCTTTAAGGTCTCGACGACCTGCTCGTTGGCCTTGAAGACGTTCTCGCCCGCGAAGAGCGGCGTGTCGGGCAGGAAACGCCCGTCGCCACCGACAGGGTTGTGGACCGGCAGGTGATAGCGCTGACCGACGATGTAGTCCTCCAGACCATGGCCGGGCGCGGTGTGCACCGCACCGGTGCCGGCATCGAGCGTCACATGCTCGCCGACGATCACGGGCACCTCGCGGTCGTAGAAGGGGTGCTTGAGCTTGAGTCCCTCGAAGTCGATCCCGCGGCCGTAGCCCATCACCCGATACTGCTCGATGCCCCAGCGGTCCATGGTGTCCTTGAGCAGACCCTCGGCGACGATGAGTCGCTCGTGGCCCTGCGCGGAAGTGACCTCGACGACCACGTACTCGAGCTCGGCGTTCAGCGCGACCGCCTGGTTGGCCGGGAGTGTCCAGGGCGTGGTCGTCCAGATCACGATCGAGGCCGGGACGTCGCCGCAGCCGTTGGGTGTGCCGTGACAGCGGGCCGCGAGCGTCTCGGGCTCGACCACCGGGAAGCGCACGTCGATCGCGATCGATTGCTTGTCGGCATACTCGACCTCGGCCTCGGCCAAGGCCGATCCGCAGTCGATGCACCAGTGCACCGGCTTGAAGCCCTTTTGCACATGACCGTTGGCGATGATGCGCCCGAGCGAGCGGATGATCTCGGCCTCGAAGGCGAAGTCCATCGTCAGATAGGGGTTCTCCCAGTCGCCGAGGACACCCAGACGCTTGAAATCGGCGCGCTGGCCGTCGACCTGCTTGGCGGCATAGTCGCGACAGGCGACGCGAAACTCGGCCGCGCTGATCCTCTGCCCCGGTTTGCCCTTCTTCTTCTCGACCTGCAGCTCGATCGGCAGTCCGTGACAGTCCCAGCCCGGCACGTAGGGCGCATCGAAGCCGTCGAGCGTGCGCGCCTTGACGATGATGTCCTTGAGCACCTTGTTGACCGCATGACCGATATGGATCTCGCCGTTCGCGTAGGGCGGACCGTCGTGGAGGATGAAGGTCTCGGCGCCCGCGCGGGCTTGGCGGATTAGGGCATAGAGCGCCATCGACTCCCAGCGTTTGAGCATCGCGGGCTCGCGCTGGGCGAGGTTCGCCTTCATCGGGAAGCCCGTGTTCGGGAGATTCAGGGTGTCTTTGTAGTCGGTCACGTCGCTCGGTCTCTATACGGCGGAAAGGGTTCGCACTGAATGCCGGATCGGGCTCCGGGGCGATACATGCACGATTGTGGATCGCCGGGCGTGCAGTGGCAAAGGCGATCCAGGGGCACGTCAGTCATGCGTGCACCCATGGGTCATCAAATACTCGCGTGCCACCTGTGCATCGAGTTGGATCTGTGCCTTGAGTGCGTCGAACGACTCGAAGCGCTTTTCATCGCGCAGCTTGAGCCGAAACTCGACCTCCAGGTGTCGTCCGTAGATCTCTTCGGCGAAGTCGAACAGATGGACCTCGAGCCGATAATCCTTGCCGTTCACGGTCGGGCGGGTGCCGACGTTGGCGACACCGGGGCGTCGTGTCGGTCCGAGTCCGCAGACCGAGACCGCATAGACGCCACGCACCGGGCTGAAGCGGCGATGCAGATCGATGTTCGCGGTCGGAAAACCGATGGTCCGGCCGCGCTTGGCGCCGTGCGCCACCCGACCCTGCATCCGATAGGGCCGCCCGAGGAGATGCTGGACATACTCCAGGTCGCCGCGACCGAGCGCCTCGCGCACCCGGGTACTGCTGATGCGCTCGGCCCCGTGGGTGATGGTATGCAGGTCTTCGACATCGAAGCCGACGCCGTCTGCTCGGCCGGCCTGTCCCATAGCGTGCAGCAGGGCATAGTCGCCCTCGCGGCCCCGGCCGAAACGAAAATCGTCGCCGACCAGGAGAAAACGCACGCCGAGTCCGTCGAGCAGAAGCCGTTGCACAAAGTCGCGCGCGCCCATCCCTGCGAGCTTGGGGCCGAACTCCAGGAGCATGACCCGCTCGATACCGCAATCTTCGATGGCACTCAGCTTCTCGCGCAGCCGCGTGAGTCGCGCGGGTGCCGACTCGGGCGCGAAAAACTCCATTGGCTGCGGCTCGAAGGTGATGACGGTCGCGGGCAGACCGAGCTTGCATCCGTGCGCTTGCAAGCGCTGGAAGACAGCCCGGTGTCCAAGGTGGACGCCATCGAAGTTGCCGATGGTCGCAACGCAACCCCGGTCGGTCGGGCGCAGGTTATGTAAGCCTCGGATAAGCCGCATTGCTGTCAATCACGATGGAGCGGACGGGCAGTATACGCGAGCGCGGCGATGGCCCGAACCATCGCGTCGGTCTGTGGTTCCGTGCCGTGGGGCACAACATCCCCCGGATGCGCCTGCTGGGCTATTTTTGTAACTCCAGTCACTTGGGCGGGCGACGTGCCTAGTCAGGCCATCGTGGCCTGATACGATCAGTGCCGGAAGCCCTGACGACGCATGGCACCCGCTGTGCCGACCGGGATAACGATCAAGGCCCGCCCGCTGCGCGCGGTCCGGGCCCGAGTGCACGACCGCTCACTCCTTGCCCATAAAATGGCGCGGCCGGATCCCCATCGCCAGCAGGGCGCCGGCATAGACGGTCGCGCCGATCAGGATCCACAGCAGCAGCCGCCAGATCCGATCCCCGAGACTCGCGGCGATCCACTGCGCAGTGTCTCCGACACCGAGGTAGATCACGACTCCCATCAGGATGTTGGCGAGCAGCGCCTTGATTATCAGCGCGATCCAGGAGCTTTTCGGACGAAAGATCTTCTCCTTGAGCAGGCCGCGCAGCAGCAAAACGGCGTTGGTGATGGCCGCGATCGTCGTGGCCGCGGCAAGCCCGGCATGTCCGAACGGAAACATCAACACCAGGTTAAGGACCATGTTGACGACGAGCGAGATGACCGCGATCCGCACCGGGGTCTTCATGTCCTGGCGGGCGTAGTAGCCCGGTGCCAACACCTTGATGCCCATGAAGGCGACCAGCCCGATGGAGTAGGCCATCAGGCTGAGTCTGGCCTTCTCCACATCGTTGGCGCCGAATTCACCCGAGTAGAACAGCGTGGCGATCAGCGGGCCGGCGAGGAAGAGCAGTCCGACCGCAGAGGGCACACCGAGTAGGAGCACCCAGCGCAGCGCCCAGTCCATCGTGTAGGAGAAGGCGACCGGATCGTCCGCCGCATGACGCTGCGAGAGTCGGGGCAGGATGACGGTCGCCAGTGCGACGGCGAGAATTCCAAGCGGGAACTCCATCAGTCGGTCTGAATAGTAGAGCCAGGAAATACTCCCGGTGACCAGAAATGAGGCAAGCAGGGTGTCGAGCAAGAGGCTGATCTGGCCGACCGAGACCCCGAAAAGTGCAGGTACCATTAACTTGACCGTCTTGCGTACGCCCGGATCGGTGGTGGCCAGACGCGGTCGCGGCAGCAGCTTGAGCTGACGCAGGAAGGGGATCTGAAAGAGCAGCTGCGCGATCCCGGCGATGAAAACGCCCCACGCCAGCGCGACGATCGGCCGGTCCATCAGCGGTGCGAGATAGATGGCGCAGAGGATCAGCGAGATGTTGAGCAGGACGGGCGTGAAGGCCGGGATGCCGAAGCGCTCGTAGGTGTTGAGGATGCCGCCGGCGAAGGCGGTCAGGGAGATGAACAGCAGATACGGAAAGGTCAGGCGCAGCATCTCGGTGGCCAGCGCCAACTGCTCCGGCTCGTTCACGAAGCCCGGCGCGAAGACCAGGATCAGCACCGGCGCACCCAGGACACCGATCACCGTGACCAGCAGCAGGACGGCACCGAGCGTTCCGGCGACCGCATCGACATACGCCTTGAGCGCCTCGAATCCGCGTTTTTCCTTGTATTCGTTCAGGACCGGGACGAAGGCCATGGAGAAGGCGCCTTCGGCAAACAGCCGGCGCATGAAGTTCGGAATCTTAAAGGCAACAAAGAAGGCGTCCGTCCCGGCATCGGCGCCGAAGATGCGCGCGACCACCAGGTCGCGCACGAAGCCGAGGACCCGCGAGAGAAAGGTGTTGCTACCGACTTTGGCGATAGAGGCTGCGAGTGAGGCCACGGCTGCTGCGACTCCGCAAAAAGCGGCGATTATAGTGGCGCGGAGCGCGTCTTGGGCGATTGATCTGTTGCCCGTCCATCTGCACCCTTGCGTTGCAGGCAGACGACCGTGCGGCGGATCGGGACCTATGCCGGCGGCCGAGCGGTCCGCCGTGCCGGAGGATCGGATGGCCGGATGTTTGCTGGGATGTCCGCTGGGCGTTGACATGGGTGCACTGCGCATGGACAATGCGCGGTCTTTATCAGATTAAAGATTTGCATCGCCGGACTTTCAGGAGACCCCTTTGGCTAATTCAGTACAAGCCCGCAAACGCGCCCGTCAAGCAGAGAATCGTCGGCTACAAAATGGCTCGCAGCGCAGCACCCTGCGTACCTTCATGAAGAAGGTCATCAACGCGATTCAGGCGGGCGATAAAGAAGCAGCGATCCAGGCTTTCAAGGATGCCGTACCCCGCATCGATCGCGCTGCGCGTAAGGGTCTGATCCACGCGAACAAGGCGGCCCGGCACAAGAGCCGCATGAACGCTCACATCAAAGGGATGAGCTAAGCCGCTTCCCCTCCCGGCTTCCGGCGTCAAATGAAAAACCGGCCTTCTCGAGGGCCGGTTTTTTGTTGTGCCGGATTTGTGACGTCTGATAAAAACCGTTGCGCCGTCGCTGTTCCGATGGCTGGATTGACGGCGCTATCCCGACCGACGTGCGTTGCGCCCGTAGGCCAGCGCCAGTAAGAGCGCGCCGCCGAGGATCATGGGTGTCGAGAGGATCTGGCCCATCGTGAGCCAGCCGAAGGCGAGATAGCCGATATGCGCGTCCGGAACGCGCACGAATTCAACCGCGACCCTTGCCAGTCCGTAGCCGAGCAGGAACAGGCCGGAGACCGCCATCATCGGACGCGGTTTGCTGGAGAAGATCCAGAGGATGAGAAACAGCATCAATCCCTCAAGCATCCCCTGATAAAGCTGCGAGGCATGGACCGCCGGACTCCAGAGCGTCCCGGTCGGGAGATCGGCGCATTGTGCCGGGAATTCCTGGCAGGGTAGGCGCATCCCCCAGGGGAGATCGGTCCGGTGGCCCCAGAGCTCGCCGTTGATGAAATTGCCGATTCGCCCGGCAAGCAGCCCGAGGGGCACGAGCGGGGCCAGGAAATCACCGACCTCGAAAAAACGCATGCGGTGGCGGCGGGCGAACAACAGAATCGCGATGAGCACCCCGATGAGTCCGCCGTGAAAGGCCATGCCGCCCTCCCAGACTTTCAGGAGATTCAGCGGGTTCGCAATGAGCTGGTCGAATCCGTAGAACAGCATGTAGCCGAGCCGTCCGCCGACGATCGTCCCGATGACCCCGTAAAAGATCAGATCATCGACCATTTCGGCCGTCCACTTGGACTGGCTCGCTGATCGGGCGTGAGCGGCGCGCCAGCGCCCCAGCGACCAGGCGAGGGCGAATCCGACCAGGTACATGAGCCCGTACCAATGGATCTTCAGTGGACCCAGGGCGAGGGCGACGGGATCGATGTCGGGGTAGGTCAGCATGGCAGCGGGCGAGATGAATACATGGGTCAGGGGTGAGAATCTGTGTGTTGCGTGAAGCAAAAGCGCCGCATTGCGGCGCTTCTGGACGCGTCAGGGACCGAGGAGCTCAGGGGCAACTTGCGGACGAACCGGGGACGGTGCCGGTTAGCTTCAGGAAGCCATCGAACGGACCCATCACGGCCATCGCTTCGGCTTTTGGTCCGGTGAACTTGAGCTTGCTCGACATCATTGCGCCCATGGCGCCGCAACCGAATGTCCCTTCGCCCATGCAGGTCCAGTCCTCATCGGTGGCGTGCATCAAATAATCGACGCTCTTATCCAGCGTGGCTTTGGTAATGGCTCCGCCGTGGGTGCAGATCGCTTTACCGTCCTGGTCGGAGATGACCAACTCGACGGCGGTGCCTGGTCCACATTTTTCCCGATACAGGTGGATGACCTTAAAGCCGCGCCCGGCATCGTTTTTGGCCCAGGCATCCCCGCCCAACTCGGTGGTGAGGGCGGTATTGGCATTCCAGGCTTCGCAGAGCGCACCGGCCCACTCGGCATCCATCAGGGTGGCGGCACCGGCGGGGTTGGCGCCCCACAGCACGGCGGCAAATAAAATCGGCGCGCCCGTTTTCGTGTACGGCATGTGCATGGATCAGGTTCCTCCTCGGGATTGTTAATACGTCATTCTTTATCTTGATCGACATGGACGCGCATCGGGCGGTATGACGGCCGATCCGGAGCGACTCATCCAGACCGACTGTTCCGACTATACCCGATTTCCTGCCAGTCGAGACAGGCTTGAGCGGGGCGCGCACCCGCTGCGATGGGATGCCTTGGCGAGGCATTGGAGGGGGCCATCCCTGGCTCTGAGAATCAGGCGCCCGGCCTAGCGTTCCGCCTTTAACGCCGCATGCGCTGCGGCAAGCCGCGCAACCGGAACCCGCGGTCCCGAGCAGCTGACGTAGTCGAGTCCGGCGTGATGGCAGAAGGCAATAGATGCCGGATGGCCGCCGTGCTCGCCGCAGATGCCGACATGCAGGTTGGGTTTGACCGAACGGCCCCAGTCCACGGCCAGCTGCATCAGCTTACCCACGCCCTTCTCGTCCAACACCTCGAACGGATTGTCCTGCAGGATGCCCGACTGATTGTAGAGCGGCAGGAACTTGTTCTCGGCATCCTCGCGCGAGAAGGAGAAGGTCGCCTGAGTGAGGTCGTTGGTTCCGAAGGAGAAAAACTCGGCCTCCTCGGCCAGCGACTCGGCGCGCATGCAGGCGCGCACCACCTCGATCATGGTGCCGAACTTGTAGTTCACCGGCTGGCCGTATGCCTCGGTGACTTCGGCATGGATGGTGTCGACGAATGCCTTCACCATCCGCAGCTCCTGCGCGGTACAGACCTGCGGCACCTTGATCTGGGGGTGGACCTCGATACCGGCCTTGTTGCACTCGGCGGCGGCCTCGAGGATCGCGCGCACCTGCATCTGGTAGATCTCGGGGAAGGTGATGCCGAGCCGGACGCCGCGATGTCCGAGCATGGGGTTGGTCTCGTAGAGCGCACGGACCTTGCGGAGCATCGCCTCCTTCTTGGCGATCGCCTCTTCGACCAGCGTCGGGTCGACCATGCGCCGGAGTGCGTCAATGTCGTGGCGGACATTGTCGGGCGTGTGCAGCAGCCCCATCGCCCCGGCCAGAACGGTCATGCCGCGGGCACTGCGGGCCAGCACGCGCAGATCGGTCAGCTCGCGCTCCAGGACATGCTCGTCGGGCAGGAACTCGTGAATCGGCGGATCGAGCAGTCGGATGGTGACCGGGTTCGGTGCCATGACTTCGAACAGATCGCGGAAGTCCTTGCGCTGCAGGGGCAGGAGCTTGTCGAGCGCGGCCTGACGTGCCTCGGGCGTCTCGGCGACGATCATCTCGATCACGACCGGCAGACGCTCCACATCGTTGAACATCCGCTCGGTGCGGGCCAGACCAATGCCGACGGCGCCGTACTTGCGGGCACGCCGCGCGTCCTCGGGCGTATCCGCGTTGGCCATGACCTTCAGGCGCGCCACTTCGTCGGACCATCCGAGCAGGATGTCGAGTTCGGGCGTGAAGTCCGGCTCAACCGTCGGGATAGCGCCCAGATAGACCTTGCCCGAGGTGCCGTCGATGGTAATGACGTCGCCTTCCTTGAAACTGGTCAAGCCGACGCGTGCCTCGCGCCGGCTCACATCCACGCTGATCCCCTCGGCGCCTGCGACACAGGGCTTGCCCATGCCACGCGCCACCACCGCGGCGTGCGAGGTCTTGCCGCCGCGCGAGGTCAAGATGCCTTCGGCTGCAAAGAAACCGTGGATGTCCTCCGGCTTGGTCTCCTCGCGTACCAGGATCACCTTCTGGCCCAGCTCATGGCCGAACTGCTCGGCACGATCCGCGTCGAAGACCGCGATACCGGATGCGGCACCGGGCGATGCCGGCAGGCCCTGGGCCACCGACTCGGCCTTGACGGTCGGATCCAGACGCGGAAACAGCATCTGCTCCAACAGGTCGGGTTGAATGCGCAGCAGTGCCTCGTCCTTGCTGATCAGACCCTCCCGCTCCATCTCCACCGAGGTGCGCACCATGGCCACGGCGTTCATCTTGCCGTTGCGCGTCTGTAGACAGAAGAGCTGACCGCGCTCGATGGTGAACTCGAAATCCTGCACCTCGCGGTAGTGGGTCTCGAGCTTTTCGCGCAGCACGTCGAGCTGAGCGGCCATCATGGGCATCTCGACCCGCAGCCGATCGATAGGCTTGGGTGTGCGGATGCCGGCGACCACGTCCTCGCCCTGGGCGTTGACCAGATACTCGCCGTAGAGCTTGTTCTCGCCGGAGCCCGGGTTGCGCGTAAAGGCCACACCCGTCGCGGAGTCATCGCCGCGGTTGCCGAAGACCATGGTCACCACGTTCACGGCGGTGCCGTTGGCCATCTCCGGCGTGATGTGGAACTGCCTACGGTAGTCGACCGCGCGTTTGCCGCCCCAACTGTTGAATACCGCTTTGATGGCGATCTCCAGTTGCCGATAGGGATCGGACGGGAAGGGGTGGCCGGTATGGGACTCGATGACCCGCAGGAAGCGCTCGCTGACCTCTTTGAGATCTTTTGCGGACAGATCGACATCCTGCTTGGCGTGCGCCGCCTCCTTGACCGCATCGAGCTCCTGATCGAAGGCCGCGTCCGGCACGCCGAGCGCCACCTTACCGAAGAGTTGGATGAACCGGCGATAGGCGTCGTAGCCGAAGCGCGCATCGCCGGTTGCCCGGATCTCGCCCTGCAGCGTCTCCTCGTTCAGGCCCAGGTTCAGGATGGTGTCCATCATGCCGGGCATCGACATGGCCGAGCCGGAGCGTACCGAGACCAGCAGCGGCTTGTCGGGATTGCCGAAGCCCTTGCCGGTCTTCTTCTCGACGGCGCGCATCTGCTCGTGCACGGCGTCCATCAGACCGGCCGGCAGGGCGCGATCCGGCGCGTCGAGGTACTCCAGGCAGGCCGCGGTGGAGATGACGAACCCCGGCGGAACATTGAGTCCCATCTGGGTCATCTCGCAGAGATTGGCGCCCTTGCCGCCGAGCAGCCTCTTGTCCTTGCCGTCGCCTTCTTCGAACGCAAATACATGTTTGGTGGATTCGGATGACATGATTCCAACGTACCTCTCTCGTCTTGTCGTTGCAGGTGTTCCGATACAGCGCACGCGCACCGGGGGTGTCGCCGCGAACTGGCGTATTGTCGCAGAGCTTTGCGTTCAGGTCGGGTTGAATTTTGTGCGCGCCAATCGCTCTGGCTTCGGTTGAGCCCGACCTGCGGTTGACTCAATATTCGAAATTCCAGTCCAGGCCCGCCCCGGCCGGATCCAGGAGGACACGCTTTGCCCCGGCGTTTGCGGGGATCCGATGACCGAGAATCAGGCTGATGTCGGCGCGTCGGGCCAGCCAATTGGATAACTGCCGATCGCCGTCAAGGCTGATGCGCCGCTGCGCGCGTGCGACGAGGGTCAAAAACGCGCGCCGGGTGTCCGGGTCGGACAGATCGACAAGGGTCCGGCTCAAGGGACGCGGCAGCAGCAGAAACAGACCGATGTCGGCCCTGCGATCCATCGCCTGTCTGACCAGCGCCCGGCTGCGCCGGTCGATGAGGGTGGAGGCGAGGACCAGGACACGATCCGGATAGCGCGCGGTCAGCCGAGCGATGGCCTGATCGGCCAGTCGGTGCAACCGCAGTCCATCGGCACAGTCGGGGTCGGGTTCCGGGATGCCTACGATCAGCAGGCGCAGGATGCCGAGCCCCTGGCGCGCGAGCAGCGTCGGCATGCCGCGCACCGCGAAGCGATCCAGATCCTTCATCGGCTCGGAGAGCTCGGCATAGGGGATGAGCTGCGGGTGGTGCTTGAGTTGATTGTCACGCACCGGCGCGTAGCGCCAGCCGTCGAGATGACGATCCGCGGCCCAGCGTTCATGCTCGATGATCGCGAGCTGCTCGACTTCCAGCGGGGTCAAGACGAATGACTCGACCATCTCCTCCGGCACGGCGCGCGCGTCGGTCACGGCGAGCTTGGCCCAGACGTGATCGGCCTGATGGCGATTGGCCTGGCGGTAGGAGGTCGCCAACAGCTCCCAGGGCTGACCTGCAGGCTCCAGGCTCGGATCACGACCTTGAGCGGCGATGCTGTCGCGATAGTGGTCGTGGATGGTGCGGGCCACCTCGTCGTCGCGTCCGTCGAGCAGAACGGCTGCACGGCATGCCTCGCTAAGATAGGACACGGGGATAATTTGCCCGTCCCACTCCTCGATCCGACCCTGCGGTGTCGGGGATTCGCAGTGCGCCGGGCCGGTCTCCAGGAGGATCGGAGGAGAAGCGCCTTGATGATCGGCGAAGTCTGCGGCGAGCGCTTGGGCGCTGGCCAGCCCGCGTCCCGCGGCGTC